>CAYOBT010000094.1:0-7983 GCA_964402205.1 uncultured Anaerolineales bacterium | reverse complement strand
CCTATCCAACGTGCCCACTGCCTCACGCAGCTCATCGCCTAGGTCCGATCGTACGGTCACCGCCTCTGGATTCTCGTCGCCCCGGCTCTGAAGCACCAAGTTGTCCAGCGCAACCACGGGCCGCCGGCTCCGATCCCTGTGGTGGTTCGCAACAAGATTGTGCGCGATCCGGTATAGCCATGCCGAGATGGGCAGGCCACGATCTTCATAGTCAGAGAAGTGTGCATAGGCTCGGAAGAACGTGCGGGAGGTCAGATCCTCCGTGTCACGTACATTCCCGACACGGTGATAGATATAGCTGTAGATGCGATCTACGTACTCTTCGTAAAGCTCGCTGAAGGCCTCCGAGAGCTCTGTTTCATCCCGCGGCTGCTTGGCTTGCTGCTCGTCGCTCATCCCATCCTCGTCGGCAACCTATAGAACACCGGAGAACGAACCCAGTTGCATCACATCCCCCAACAAGTTTACCGGCAGTGATATGCATGTCAAAGCACGTTGGACCTAGGCCTCGCGCATTGACCGGTAGGCGTCGCTATGGTACCATCGATGTGTTGGCTCGTCCCAAGTGTTCCTAGGAGAGGTCCGTCTATGCCCGTTGGCCGCAACGATCCCTGTCCTTGTGGCAGTGGGAAAAAGTACAAACAGTGCCACCTGCGCCAGGACCAAGTCGCTAGCTCCAGAGAACACGCGCTCTCCCGCAGCGAAGCCGCGGCGATGAATGGGCTGTTTGGCTTTGCCGCCTCGCGTCGCTTTGCCCAGCAACTCGTCCAGGCGTTCCAACGCTACTGGGGCGGCAGCTACAGCCCCGCTAGCGCTTCTACCATGGGCGCCGATTCCTTCCGTCGCATGCTAGAATGGTTCGCGCTCGACTATGCTATCGACGAGGATGGTCAGCGCGTCATCGACCTATTCCTAGACGAGGCCAAAGGTGCCCCGCCGGACGTGCGCCAGCTGCTGCAAGCCTGGGCAGCTTCCCAAGCAAGCGCTTTTCGCCTAACGAGCATCGGCCCCGATGATCAGGTGACCATCTTTGACTTGCTCCGGCAGACCGACACCGAGGTCGAGAGCCGGTTCTGCGCGCTCAACGCCCACGAGAACGATCTCCTGCTCGCTCGCGTTCTGCGGATAGAGGACCGCGCCCTCCTCACTCCCATGACCGCCATCTACCCCCGCGCCCTCGAGGAGCCCTTGGTGGCCTATGTGAGGCGTGCCTATGGCTTTTACCAGGACGAACACTATCGCGCCGATTGGGACGGTTTTCTGAGGGCGAACGGTCACATCTTCCAAGCGTTCCTCCTCTCGGAAAAGGCAGACCCATTCCGCGATCGGATCGGGCTCGGAACCCCATACATCGACCCAGCCCGTATCAGGGAATCGCTACACGAGCTTACACAGGAGGAAACGCAGGAGCGTCGCCAGCGCCAACGAGAGACCGAACGGCGGGCGCCTGCCACCAAGCAGCGACCCTCGGGCATCATTGTCCCTGGCGCTCCGAGGCCCCCAAGCCCGGCGCCGGGAGAGGATGACAACCAGCAAGCCGACGACAGCGCGCCCCGCATCTTGATTCCTGGCCGCGATACATAGCTCTGAACCTTGATCAGCACAGGAGACACTGCCACGCTATGCCCATCAAGGCACTGCTGCTAGACCTCGACGACACCCTGTTGGTCAACGACATGGCGCTCTTCATGGAGCCGTACTTCAGCGCGCTAGGGCGGCGCATGAGCCCCATCATCCCTCTGGGAAACCTGATGCCTGCGCTCTTGGCCGGAACCAGAGCCATGCAAGAGAACGATGGCAGCAACGGCACGAACGCTGAGGTCTTTGCAGAGACCTTCTTTGGACAGATCGATGCCTCGCCCGACGTGGTGCTGCCCGCTTTCGAAGCGTTCTACCAGCAAGAGTTTCACTCGCTGGCGTCGCTCACCGAACCCGATCCTATGGCGGCCCCGATCGTCGACCTCGGCCTATCCCAAGGCATGCAGATAGCCATCGCAACGCAGCCACTCTTCCCGCTCGCGGCCATCGAAGCGCGTCTGGCCTGGGCAGGCGTAGGCACCAATCGCCATGCCTACGATCTCATCACGTCGTACGAAATCATGCGTGCCTGCAAACCGCATCCGGCGTTCTTCCACCAAGTACTCAGGACGCTCGGGCGCGAGCCACGAGAGTGCCTCATGGTTGGCGATAGCGTCACCTCCGACATGCCTGCCCGCAAGCTTGGGATCAGGACCTTCTGGGTAGACCGGGACCGCGGGGAGAGCTTTTGTGGGGCCGACGCCCAAGGTTCCCTAAAGGACCTACACGAGCTGATGGAAACGGGAGCGATTCATGAACTCTGACACACGGCTTGATGCGCTGGTGCGGCGCGTGCGGGAGGCGTTCGTAAAAAAGCTGGGCCACGAACCCCGCTACATCGTCGCGGCGCCGGGACGCGTCAACCTCATCGGCGAGCACACCGACTATAACGAGGGATTCGTCCTTCCCTCAGCCATCGATCGGCACGTCGTCATGGCAATCCAGCCTCGTGATGACGCCATCGTCCGACTGTTCGCGCTCGATATGGACGCAGACAGCAGTTTCTCGCTGAGCAGCATCGTCAAGGACGACGCACAGCCTTGGAGCAACTACCAGCGCGGCGTCGCCTGGGCGCTCCAAGAGGCCGGATACCACCTGACCGGCATGGACGCCGTTCTTTCTAGCGACGTCCCCATCGGGGCGGGTCTGAGCTCTTCGGCCGCTGTGGAGCTTGCCGCTGCCATGGCGCTCCAGACGCTGGCAGACCTGGATCTCGATGCCGTTGAGAGGGCCAAACTTTGCCAAAAGGCCGAGAATGACTTTGTGGGAATGCACTGCGGCATCATGGATCAGTACATCATCTCCATGGGCCAGCGCGACCATGCCTTGCTCATCGACTGTCGCAGCCTCGACTATGAAACAGTCCCTGTGCCAGACGGCTGCCAGATCGTCATCTGCAATACCAACAAGCCCCGAGAGCTCGTCGGCTCGGCCTACAATGAGCGGCGCGCCGAGTGCGAGACGGGCACCCGTCGTCTCGGCGCCGCGTCGCTCCGCGACGTGACCCCCTCGCAGCTCGCCCAACACGCCGCCGCCCTGGATGCCACGATTCTCAAGCGCTGCCGGCACGTCGTCACCGAGAACGAGCGTGCGCTACAAACCGTTGAGGCACTAGGACAAGATGATCTGGCACGCGCCGGCGCTTTGATGAACGCCTCGCACGTCAGCCTTCGGGACGACTATGAGGTGAGCTGCCCCGAGCTTGATGCCATGGTGGAAGCCGCGTGGGAACAGCCGGGCGTCTGGGGGGCTCGTATGACAGGCGCAGGTTTTGGCGGCTGCACGGTGAATCTGGTGCAGGCGCAGGCTGTCGAGAGCTTTGTGGAGAGCGTGGCAACCCGCTATCAGGATCGGACCGGGTTGGAGGCCAGCATCTATGTGTGTCGCGCCGAGGAGGGTGTGCGCCTCCTCCCCTAGCTCGTCCGAGCTTGGTTGCGTCCGGCGCACACACGGCCGTCGAGCGAGCATCGCGTGAAGCCGCTATGGATCGGCGTCTTCTGGGTGTGCGCGGGAACCATCGCGTACGTCTATCTCGGCTACCCCCTCATGATGGCGCTTTGGGCACGCCTTGCACCTCGGCCACACAAGAGAGCGGAGTGCTTCCCCTCGATCAGCCTCATCGTCCCAGCCCACAACGAGGCAGCGTGCATCGTTGAAAAGCTTCGCAGCAGCCTGGCGCTATCCTACCCGCCCCAGAAACTCGAGATCCTCGTGGCTACGGATGGCTCCACCGATGGGACGGAGCAGCTCGCGGCCAGCCTACGGGATCCGCGCATCCGCGTCCTGCACCACGCCAAGCGCCTTGGCAAGGCAGCGGCCATCGCGCGTGCCGTCACGTCCGCCCGCGGGGATCTGCTCGTCTTTACCGATGCCAATGCCACGCTCTGCGCCGATGCGTTGGTGCAACTAGTGCGGCACTTTGCCGACTCGACGGTTGGCGCCGTAGGCGGCGCAAAGCGGGTACGAGGCGCGAATGGCGAGGGGCTCTACTGGCGCTACGAAAACGCCCTGAAAGAGTGGGAGAGTGCTGTAGGATCCGTGATGGGGGTACCGGGCGAGCTATGGGCCATGCGGCGAGAGCTCTACGAGCCACTCCCCGTGGACACGATCCTGGACGACTGGGCAGCCAGCATGCGCCTGGTCGCTCAGGGCTGGCGCGTGATACACGCTTCCGACGCCACAGCGTACGAGGCCCCTCCCGCAAGCCTCCGCGCATCGTGGGAGCGACGGGTCCGCATGGCTGCGGGAGGATGGCAGGGCGTCCTCCGGCTCTGCCACCCAACGCAGTTCACCAGTCTCATCGCTTGGTGGCAGTGCATGTCGCATCGCAGTCTACGCTGGATGGTGGTGCCGTGGCTTTGGGCCCCGATGGCCATCGCCAGCGTGGCCCTAGCGAGCCATCCCTTCTACTTGGCAGCCAGCCTGCTGCAGTGGATCCTCTACGACATGGCTTTCGTCGGCGGCCTGCTAGCGTCCAGAGGAACGGCGAGGCCAGGCGTGACAGCCGCCTTCTACGTCGTCTTTGCCAATGCGGCAGCAGCCATGGGCGCCTATCGCTACCTCACAGGGAAACAGCCAGCCGCTTGGCGGAAAGCACGCTAACCGCGAGGCCTAGCCCTGAGAGAGGACCTCGCGATCGCCATACAGCCGGGTATAGTAGGCTCGATAGTGCTCGCCGGAAGTGATAGGCCGCCACCACCACTCGTTATCTGCGTACCAGCGAACCGTCTTGGTGATGGCATTTTCAAAGCTGTGCCGCGATCGCCAACCCAACGCCTCGATCTTGTCGACGCAGAGCGCATACCGACGATCATGGCCGGGCCTATCCGTGACATGCTGAAGCAAGCTCTCTGGCTTGTCCAGTAACGAGAGGATAGCGCGAGCCATGTCAATGTTCCGGGTAGAGATGCCCGTGCCCAGATTGTAGATCTCCCCAAGCTCGCCCCACCGCAGCACCAGATCGATACCCTCACAGTGGTCACCCACGTATTGATAGTCCCGCATCTGTAGCCCGTCCCCATAGATGGGCAGCGGCTTTTCATCGATCGCGTTGGTGATAAAGAGCGGCACGACCTTCTCGGGATACTGGTAAGGCCCGATGTTGTTGGAACCTCGCGTAATCGTCACGGGCAAGCCAAAGCTCGCATGGTATGCCAACACCATGAGATCGCCCCCGGCCTTGCTGGCCGAGTAGGGGCTACGAGCCTCCAGCGGATCCGACTCGATAGAAGCGCCATCGAGCACCTGGCCATAGACTTCATCGGTGCTGATCTGATGATAGCGCAGCATGCCAAGGTCCTTGGCAGCCTCTAGCAGCACCCACGTGCCACGCACATCCGTTTCCACAAAGCTGCCAGCATCGGTCAGTGATCGGTCGACGTGAGTCTCAGCGGCAAAGTTCACGATGGTGTCGATGCCGTGCGCCTCGATGGTCGCGCGCACCAAGTCGGCGTCACAGATATCGCCCCTCACGAACGCGTAACGGGGGTCATCGGCGACGTCTCTCAGGTTGTCGAGGTTGCCGGCATAGGTCAGCTTGTCATAGACGACGACCCTATCGTCAGGATGATTCGCTAGGACATGCTTCACAAAGTTGGACCCGATAAAGCCAGCGCCGCCAGTGATCAAGAGCGTACGCATCTATCGCCCTCCTTCTGCCGTTACGGCCTTGGGGGAGATCATCTCCCAGAGCTTTTCCACCGCACGCTTTGGTCTGGCATACCGCCGCCACAAGCGCTTGGCCATTCGGCGTGCGCTGTTACAAGGCGTACGGCGCTGCGACTCGGTCAGTGCTTCCGCAAGCCAGGCATAGTCCACACCCTTGATCTTGGCCTCATCTGGATTTCGCCGGTAGCTATCATGATCGCGGATGAGCGAAAGCCCGCGCTCGACGCAATAGTCGTACAAGTCGCTACCAGGATGCGGCGTGTAGAACGCGGGCGAGTAATAGTCGGGATCGATCTCCTTTAGCATGGAGATTGTCTCCAGTACCTCAGCCTTGGTCTCTGTGGGCAACCCCAGCATATAGTTGGCCCAGATGGCGATCCCATACCGCCGGCAGATGCGGGCAGCCTCCAGATTCTGCCGCCGGGTGGTGCCCTTGCGTATGAAGCGCAGCACGCGATCGCTGCCGCTCTCGAATCCGATAAAGTAGCCCTTCAGTCCAACCGCCGCCATCAGCGCAACCATGTCCTCGTTCTTGACGATGATATCGGCTCTACTCTGGCAGAAGAACGGCTGGGTGAAGCCAGCGTCGCGGTAGGCCGTGCAGAAGGCCTCCACCCAGTCGCGGTCCTCGGTCAGGCAGTCATCGTGGAACATGAGGCTGTTGAAACCATACGTGTCGCGGAGCATAACCAGCTCTGCCATCACGTCATCGACACTTCGTCGACGCACTCGTCTGCCAAAGATCTGTCGCTCCGCGGGCTGGCAGTAGCTGCAGTTATAGATGCACCCTCGCCCAGCTATTACGGTAACAAAGGGTCCAGGTAGCTCCTCAGCAAAAGGGGCCTCGGGCGAATCCGGCGTGTATCCCTGGCGTCGCCACTCTTCCAGAAAAAGCTCCCTATCGGCAAAGGGCAGCGCGTCCAGATCGGGATGGGTGCCCGGCACCACTCGCGGCACAGGATCGCCTCTATCCAGCGCATCCAGCGCCTCAGCAAAGCTCTCCTCAGCTTCTCCCAGAAAGACGTGATCCACCAGAGCGCTATCTACCAACTCTTGCGGCTGGATGCTCACATGGGCGCCCCCAACCATGGTGATGATAGTCGGATCTGCCTCGCGCACGACCTCTAGCGCCTGCATCGCCGGGTTATAGTCCACGCTCATGATAGTCACCGCGACCACATCGGGCTTGCGCTGCAAGACCTCCTCTCGAAGATGCTCCCATCCGCGCAGCGCCCGCAGATCGAGCAGGTCCACCTCGTGACCGGCTCGCTTGGCGCAGGCACTCAACATGGCAAGCCCGTGGCTGATCCAGCCAGAGTCCATGCCTTGCCCGATGCTGGCCCAACCCTTGCCGATGATGCCCGGATAGAGCAACGATACCCTCATGACGCTCCCCTCGCTACGAGGACACTGCTACGCCTAGGACGTCGGAACCGCCCTCTACTGTTCCACATCACCGCTCCTCGATGGCGATAGCGCGCGCCCAGGAGCTATCGATGACGGCGCAGCGATACGGCAAGGCCATAAAGAAGAATACGTCCCTGCGCAGAGCATCTAGGTTGTCGAGGAACTCGACGAGAGTGCCCCCCGCTCCCATGAAAGCGTCATGCAACGCTCGGCCCGCCTCCACATCCACACCCAACCGGAAGGTTTGGTCGATCCCTAGCATCTTGGCCTCGCGTTGCGCCAACCACGCCGCCCCCGCTGGCGTCCAAGCAGGATAGGGCCGCGCGCCAGAGAGACTATGGGGGTCCGAGTTGCGGCAGATGACAATGTCGCCTCGTTCCAGCCGCGCTCCGAGGAGATTCTCCAGAACCGGCGGCGTGACTAGCGGCGTGACGCTGGCATCGACGATGTCCAGCAACACTGCGCGCCCCATGAATGCCGATAGGTCATACGCCGTGACGTCACGACCGCCCTCGAAAAAGTGCGCGTCGACCTCGACATGCGTCCCAACGTGCGTGTGGGTGCGGACATGGTGCATGTTGGCGCGATCCGCGAGCAAATCCGGCTCAATCTCAAAGTAGCGATCCTCACTAGCGCCTGGCACAACCTCGAACGAGAGATCGACCATCCGGTACCGGCTCCTGTCGATGTCAAAGACGCCCACGTTGTCCTCCATCTCTTTGCGCACGGCGATTATACTGTCCAGCCATCTGCCAAGGCAACTTTGGGCTCCGCCTCGCATGATCAGGCCCGTTTTGCAGCTACGGGCCATGTGCCCTATGATGCAGCCGC
>CAYOBT010000093.1:0-8002 GCA_964402205.1 uncultured Anaerolineales bacterium | reverse complement strand
TGATGCGAGGCATCTCCTCAACTGGGCGTCCCTCGCAGAACGCCTCAAAGCCTCGGAACTCGGGCACCTGAAAGTAAGCGTTGGCTACGTCCCCCTGCTCATCAAGGAAAATCGTGATCTTGCCGTGACCCTCGAGACGGGTGATGGGATCGATGGTGATGCGTTTCACGGCTGCTCCTCCGGCCTCATGCTGCACGACTGTGCTAGGGTATCCCCGTCCTCCGAGCCGAGTGTGTGCAGAATCGAGCCCGCTAGGGAGAACCGGTAGAACGTGCCCACGGGATCAGCAATTGTGTCAAGCACGGCACGTATCTCTGCATCGGACTTGCCCTCCAACCCCGCCACGACGGCGCTGAGCAGAGCTGCGCCCTGATCCAGCACGCCCTCGGGCGGTCCGTAGCAGCCGCGGCAGGGCATGTTGGCGCCAATGCAGAGCGCCCCGCAGCCCGCGCGCGTTGCTGGCCCCGCGCAGATGTACCCTTGTTCCAAGAGGCAGATATCAGGATCTGGCTCTCCTTCGTGAACGCGAAGAAAGCGGCTGATCCGAATCTTGCCCGTACGCTTGCGCGGGCACTGATCGCAGACGGTCCGCGGATCCACGCCGAGTGTGCTTCCCCGCATGGGGAGATCGCCAGAGACGATCTGCGAGATGGCTTTCCAGACCTGGTCGTGATGCGGAGGACAGCCTGGAATGGCATAGTCGACGGGCACCACTTCTTCCAGCGCCCGCACCTGCGTCTCCAGTGCAGGCAGTGGTAGGCTTCCTTCGGGCGCCTGGTAGTCTCTACACGGCATAATCCCCTTCGGATTCACCGTCGAGAGCTCATCGGCAGTAGCACGCTGCAGCGCATAGGCAGCCCCGCGAATGTTGCTCAGGCTTGGGATGCATCCCTCGGTTGCACAAGATCCAAAGGCAACGAGGATCTTGGACTTATTCCGTAGCACGTGCGCCATGTGGCGATCGTGGTCCGTGCGGATGGCGCCGTTGAACAGCGTCAGGTCGATGCTGTCGTCTTCCATGGCCTCGACTTCGGCATACTTGTGATCGGTGGCACAGGGCCAGAAGACAATGTCGGCGACCTGTGCGAGTTCCACGAGATGCTCGCCCAGTTCGACGAGTGCGATATCACAGCCGCCACAGCTCGAGGCCCAGTGGACGGCTAGTCTCAGCTTTTGCATAGACAGGCGCTCTCCCTGCGCTAGATGGCTTGCTCGGCAACATGTGCCGGCAACTGACTGAGGGTCTGTAGCATGTCCTCGATGCTGCGCTCCAGGCCAAAGTGCTCATAGATGCTCTGACGCGAGAAGCGCACGCGTTCCGGCTGATACCCCATCGTCGCGAGCATCTCTTGGAGCAGATACACCTTGCTTCGGCCTGCAAAGGTCCCGCGCTGGTAATGGCACTCGTCGTCATCGCAGCCGATGACCAGCACGCCGTCGACACCCTTGCCCAGAGCCCAGAGAATCACCGCGGGGTCCACACGGCCAGAGCAGGGGAGACGCACCAGGCGCACCTGATCACCAAAGCGCTCAGCGCGAGCCCAAGCGGCATCGGAACGCACGCTCCACTGGCAGACAAAGGCCAGGCAGCGAGGCTCTGGTCCGCCTGCCAAGCGACCGGGTTGATCGAGCCAGCCTCCGGCGCTCACGCGTGTGAGGACCTCCTGTTCGTTCACTTCCTCAAGCGTGATGGCTCCGGAAGGACAGGTGGCGACGCACAAGCCGCAGTGCAGACAGCGTGTCTTGTCTACATGGGCAGTCTGCCTCGATGGATCGTCCTCGTCGGGAGCGGGTCCGATGGCCTCGTAGGGGCAGACGCGGGCGCACGCGGCACAGCCAGAGCACACGTCGCGATCGACCTCGGGAAAGGGCCCTGGGGCTTCATAGCCCTTGCCAATGGCAATGTCGCGCAACGTGCCCATCACCTCAGAGATGTGGATCTCCTGGGGGCAGCGAGGATAGCACGCATCGCACGCGGAGCAGAGCCAGATCTCCTCACTGGATAGGACGGCCTCCCGCATCCCTAGCGCCGCTTGGTGCAAGACGCGCCGTGGATTGAAGGCTGGATGGAACCGACGCACAAGGCAGATAGATGCACAGGTGCCGCATGCCATGCAGGTGAGCAGGTGCTCGCCGCCAGGCCGTGCCATCACTTCTTGGGCAAAGTGTGCGTCGAGCTTGGTCTGGACAGCCATTACTCGGCAACCTCCTGGAAGAGTGGCAAGTCCTGGAAGATGCTCTCGAGGCGGGGATCTTCGTCCCACTTGCGCAGACGACGCGCGATCTTGGGGGCTGCCTCGCGGTTCTGCTGCCGGATGGCGGCAGGGTCATAGCTCGACAGGGCCTCGTGCATCTCGGTGATGACGCGGGCGTACTTTTCGCCCTCGGCCGCCGAGATCCACTCCACGCGGAAACGCTCTGCATCGATACCCATACGCTCTAGGGTAGAGCGGAGTCTTTCAAAGCGTCGCGCTCCGACCTGCTGTCCTGTGATATAGTGGCAGTCTTGCGGGTGGCAACCCGAGACTAGCACCATGCCGGCCCCGCGACGAAACGCTTCCAGGACAAACTTGTCGTCGGTACGCGCACAGCACATCACACGGATGCCGCGAGAACTGGCCGGGTAGGAAAAGTGGCTCGTGCCCGCCGTATCTGCTCCAGCATAGCTACACCAGTTGCACATGAAGGCCAGGATCTTTTCCTCGGGACGATCTTGCAGCAGTGCCTTGATCTGGGCGAGCAGCTGGGCATCCGTAAAGTGATGCTGCTGGATGGCGTTGTGCGGGCACTCGGCGACGCAGCCCCCGCAGCCGTGACATTTGGCCGTCATGATCTGTGCTGGCTTGCCTTGCTCCACCACGATGGCGCCATAGGGACAGGCACGGGCACAGACGCCACATCGCTTCCCTTGGGCGCTGATGCAGAGCGTTGGGTCCACCTCGGCCACGATGGGCTCGATCTCCCACGTATCCTGCGAAAGGACGCGCGCAGCCCGCGATGCCGCCGCGCTGCCTTGCGCCACGCTGGCGGGGATGTCCTTGGGGCCCTGCGCTGCTCCAGCGAGATAGACGCCATCGGTGGGAGCATCCACAGGGCGCAGCTTGGGGTGGTACTCCATAAAGAACCCACTGGGGCTGCGAGCAAGCGTCAGCTTGTTGGCGAGGTCCTCGGCATCAGGCTGCGGGATTGCTGCCGCCGAGAGCATAACCAGCTCCGCCTCGACCTCGATGACCTGCCCCAAGGCGCGATCCTCAGCCTCTACGATGAGATTCCCCGTGTCGGGGTCTTCGCTTACCAGCGAAGGTCGACCCTGGATGAAGCGTATGCCGGATTCGCGGGCTCGCTGGTAGAACTCCTCATAGCCCTTGGAAGGGGTACGTATGTCGATGTAGAAGATGGTGATATCGATGTCGTGGTACATCTGCTTGAGCAAGATCGCATTCTTGATCGCGTACATGCAGCAGAAGCCACTGCAGTATTCGTTGAACCGCTTGTCGCGAGAGCCGACGCACTGGATGATGGCCAGACTCTCTGGCCTCTTGCCATCGCTGGGTCGGACCAGGCGACCGACGGTAGGCCCGGCCGAGTTCGCCAGGCGCTCCATCTCCATGGCCGTGATCACGTTGGGGTAGCGGCCATAGCCGTACTCGGGAATGACCGTCGGATCGAAGGAAGCAAAGCCCGTAGCAACGACAATGGTGCCGATGTCGAGGTTGAGCTCTTCGGGTTGCTGCGAAAAGTCGATGGCGTCAAGCTTGCCGCAAGCGGTCACGCACTTGTAGCACTGGATGCAGTGATCCATGTCTATCGCATAGATCAACGGTACGGCTTGCCCGTGTGGCACATCGATGGCTTTGCGAGGGGCAATGTCCAGCTCAAAGGGATTGGGGATTTCGATCGGGCACACGTCCGTGCATGCCCCGCACCCATTGCACCGGTCAGCGATCACGTATCTTGGCTTGGTGACCAAGTTCACGGAAAAGTTGCCAATGTACCCGTCAACGTGCTCGACCTCTGTGTTGCTTAGAATCGTGATGTTGGGGTGACGCGCCGCGTCAACCATCTTGGGGGCGAGAATTCAAATGGAACAGTCCATGGTAGGGAACGTCTTGTTGAGCTGCGCCATGACGCCCCCGATGGAAAGCTCTTTCTCCACCAGATAGGTTGGCGTTCCCATGTCGGCGATGTCCAGCGCGGCGCTGATACCTGCCACGCCACCACCGATGACCATGGCCGCCTTGGTGACGGGCACGGTGATGGGATCGAGTGGCTCGGCAGCGCTGACTTTGGCGACGGCTGCCGCTACCAGCTCCTTGGCCTTGACGAGAGATGCTTCGGGGTCATCTGCGTGTACCCAGGTGACTTGCTCTCGGATGTTGGCCATCTCCATGAGGAAGGGATTGAGTCCTGCCTCGGAGACGCAGGCACGGAAGGTCGGCTCGTGCATGCGCGTGCTGCATGCCGCTACGACGACCCGGTTGAGTTTGTGCTGACGGATGTCTCCCTGTATCAGGTTCTGACCGGGGTCGCCGCACATATAGAGATTGTCGCGAGCCAGCACTACGCCCGGCAAGTGCGAGGCGTACTCGGCCACATCGGCGGGATCGATGACGCCCCCGATGTTCGAGCCGCAACTACACACATAGACGCCGATGCGAAGCTCCCCATTGTGTTCCATTCACGGCTCCTCTTGCTTGCCTCTGGCATACGACAACGCACTAGCCCGAGGGCTGTGCGTTGTCAGCATGCGGTGGCTACATCAGTTCCTCGTAGAGCCTCGCGACGATGTCATGACGTGCGCGCTGCCGAAGTACCTCGGGCGTGGAGACCGATAGGGCTTCCTTGGGGCAGAAACGCACGCAGGCGGGGCCTTCTTCGATGTCGGAGCAAAGGTCGCAGATCTCGGCCTTGTTGGTCACTGGATTCAGCACGACGGCGCCAAACTCGCAGGCCTCGACGCACCAGCCGCAACCGTCACAGAGGTCCTCATCGACCAGGATGATGCCGTTCTCCTCAGAGCGCGTCAGGGCCTTTTGAGGGCAAGCGAGAATGCACGGGGCGTCCTCGCACAGACGGCAACTGATGGCGGCCATGATGATGGGCTCGATGCGTACGACGCGAATGCGCGAGAGGCTGCCATCAAAGCTGCCGTGCTTGGTGGCTGAGCATGCATATTCACAGAGGCGGCAGCCGATACACTCGGCGGGGTCACAGACGATGTGCTCATAGCCGATCTTTGCCATTTAGCCGACCTCCTCGGCTGACATGATGGCTGCGACTTCGGGCTCCTCGACCCCTACCGCCTCCGCCACGTCATCCAAACCAAGTTGGCGGAGCTTGGACTTGGGGATGAGCCCGTCCGGCGTCCAGCCGCGTGCCTCATAGTAGGCGTCGATCTCCATGCGCAGTTCTTCAGCCGTGACGACATAGCCCTTGGCTGGCCCCGATGGGACTGGGTCCTCTAGCACTCGTCCAGGCAACCAGTCGTCCTCTTTGGTCCATCCCTCGCGGATGTTAAAGGCCTTTTTCAAGTTCCACACACGCTCGCCCACGAGCTTGAGCTCCTCTGCTGTCATGGGAATGCCAGTAACCAGCGTGTAGATGTGAGCCACTTCCTCATAGAAATCGTCAAAGCTGTTGCGCAGGAACTTGCAGATGACGAGGCAGTCGAGAATGCAGGCAAAGTCTTCCTTGTCCCTCGCCACTTTACCTCGGCCAGGTTCGGCGACAAAGCGGTCCACCTGTCCCTTCACGTCCGCCTCGTAGGCCAGGGACCGGTTGTGGCAGGCGCCGCGCGTTCCGACTGCCAAGCCCATGGCAAAGGTCTTCAGGCTGCGCACGTCATAGCCTGGCAGCTCCAATCCCTTGGAGTGCATGGCAAAGTGCTCGCTGCCTTGGCCTACCTTCTCGGAGGCGCGCTTGACGCCCTCGGCCAGCAGGTCGCCGATGCCCTCGCGGTAGGCGATCTTCTCAAGAAGGGCGACGGCCGCCTCGTCGTTCCCAAAGTGGGGCTCGAGACCGCCCATGTCTTCCTTGCTAAAGATGCCGCGCTCAAAGCACTCCATGGCCCAGCTCAGCACCACACCCCCGCTCATGGCGTCGATGCCGAGATCGTCACAGACCTCTACCAGCTTGATGATGGGAGGTAGCTCGCCGATGCCGCAGTTTGGCCCCAGCGAAAAGAGCGGCTCATAGTCGACGCCCGCAATGGCGCCCTTGTATTTGCCTTCCTTGACCTCGGCCCACTGCTCGCAGCCGATAGAGCAGCCAACACAGCCGACCTTCTTGACGGTATAGTGCTCGGCCATGTACTCGCCGCTGACCTTCTCGGCGTGCTCAAAGACGGTCTCGCGAAAGTTGCGCGTGGGGAGCACTCCCAGCTTTTGCATGTTGAGGACATTCGCGGGTGTTCCCAGTGTGCGGTACTTGAGGGTGCCTGGCCCCTTGCTACGCTCGATCAGCTTGTGGGTTTCGCGCAGCACGCCATCGACATCGGCCACGCGGATGGGCTGAGATCCACGGATGGCAATGGCTTTCAGGCGCTTGGAGCCCATGACGGCACCATTGCCCGTACGGCCGATCTGGCGACCGTCGTTGTCCATCATGGCAAAGCGCACCATGTTCTCGCCCGCTGGCCCGATGGAGGTGAGGCGGACGTTCTCGTCGCCGAACTCCTCTCGGATGGCTGCTTGCGTCTTGACACAGCCCATGCCCATGTAGGGCGAGGCATCATGGAAGCTGACCTCGTCGTCGTCGATGAACACGATCACCCATTCGGGAGACCTGCCCACAAAGACGATGCCGTCCCATCCTGCACGGCGGAGCATCTCGGAGAAGTGGCTGCCTGAAAGCGAGTCACCGATGCAGCCCGTGAGTGGTGACTTGGAGGCCACCGAGTGTTTGGTTCCGACGGGAAAAGTCGTGCCGGCAAAGACGCTGCATGCAAAGCACATGGCGTTGTCGGGCCCGAGCGGATCGCAGCCTGGTTTGGCGTTCTCCCATACCAGGCGTGTCGCCAGACCTACGCCGCCGACGTACCTTTTCAGATAGTCGGCATCCACGGTCTGCACGAACGTGGTCTGTGTGCTCAGGTCAATGTGAAGGATCTTGCCCGTATAAGAGTACACGCTCAACCTCCTGCTTCCACAAACATCAGGGTCACGCGCTCCCCATGCACTGGTTGCTCTTGGAGGTCCCGGACGGGTCTCAGGTTTTCGCGCAGCAGAGAGTAGGCAGGGGTGAGGGTGCCGCGATCGGGGTCGATGATCTCGCCAGATAGCGAGGGGCAGACGCGGCTCAGCGCACGCAGCACGTCACCATAGGTGGCGTCGTTGCCCATCTCCAGCTCGCGGGATGTGCATCCTGCAAGCCGTCGCGCGTGTCCGAGGAACTCGACTGTGAGTACCATGCCATGGATCCGTTGTTCTATCTTGGTGAGCTCGATCCGAGTATAGCACCTGCGCCGCACCTATTCAAGTGCTCGTGTCTTGTGGTACGAGAGGCTTCGATCGAGGCGTCGACTTGCACTGGCACGATGATCCGCTATAATGGGGGCGTGCTGAGGGCAGGTAGCCCAGCTGGTTAGAGCGCCACGTTGACATCGTGGAGGTCGTAGGTTCGAGTCCTATCCTGCCCATGAAAAGAGGGGAATCGCCAGATGGCGATTCCCCTCTTTGCTTGCAGCTAGGGTCACGGCTACTTGATGGCAACCTTGGCACCGGCGGCTTCGATCTTTTCCTTGGCGGCCTCGGCCTGCTCCTTGGAGACGTCCTTGAGGATCTCCGAGGGCGCGCTGTCCACGACTTCCTTGGCCTCGCGCAGTCCCAAGGTGGTGAGCTCGCGGACGGCCTTGATGACCTGGATCTTCTGAGAGCCCACGTCGGTCAGGACGACGTCGAACTCCGTCTGCTCCTCCTCGGCCGCGGCGGCGGCCTCGCCGGGGGCGGCGGCGACCGCGGCCACGGGCGCGGCCGCGCTCACCCCCCACTTGTCCTCGAGCTCC
>CAYOBT010000092.1:0-8031 GCA_964402205.1 uncultured Anaerolineales bacterium | reverse complement strand
TCATCAGTCCTAACGACGCAGAGCTACCCGATCTGTCCATTGATCTGTTTGGCAAAGCTGATCGCGTGCTCGTAGACCGCGAGCATATGGATATCGTGGGTGGCAAGGGCGATCGCGCCAAGATGAACGAGCGTGTCAAGGGGTTGCGCCGGCGCCTTCGGAAGGCGACGAGCAACGCCGATCGTGAGGCCTTGCGAGAGCTGCTGGCTCACTTTTCCGGTGGCATCGGCGAGCTTCGCATTGGCGCGCTGACGGAAGATGACCGTAAGGCACTGAAAGCTGTTGCCGAAGAGTCCATGAAGGCTGTCATGTCCGGCATGGAAGGTGGCGTGGTCGCCGGCGGGGGCGCGGCCTACCTGGCCGCCGTGCCTGCCGTGAAGGACCTGGATCTCGATGGCGATATCGGCATCGGTGCCGAGATCACGGCGCGCGTTCTGGAGGCTCCCATGCGCACCATCGCTGCCAATGCCGGCGAGCATCCTCCCATCGTGGTGGACGCTGCTCGCCGCGCCGGAGCGGGCTTTGGCTTTGACGCCCAAACCAAAGAGATCGCTGATATGGCGGCGAGAGGCATCCTTGATCCAGTGATGGTGGCCAAGCACGCGCTGAGGTTGGGGGCCAGCGGGGCACTTATGCTCATGACCACCGATGCGCTGGTGTTGCATCGCAAACCCAAGGAGGAGCACGAACCATGAGCGTTGCCCAAGACGCAAAGGCACCGAACACTGACGCAACATGGACCAAGCTGGGCCCTATTGCGCCGGGGGGGACGGTGTTTGGCGTAGCAGTTTCGCCGCTGCCGGATGTTAGGCGTTTCTGGATCGCCACCGGCTGTGGCGTGTTTGTGTCCGACGATGAGGGCGAGACCTGGGGCCAGGTGCTCAATGGCCTGGCAACCCCGCTGCTCAGTGCCTTGGCCGTCGCTCCGAACGGAGCGCTTCTCGCTGGGGCACTCGACGGTGGCCTGTTCAGTTCGTTTGATTATGGCGTGTCCTGGGAACCAGGGCGCGTCGCCCCCGAGTTCCTGGCGCCTGTGACGACCTTGGCGATGTCGCCCAACTTTGCCAAGGATGGGTCGGCCTTTGCTGCGACGGACGGGGCCGGCTTGCTGGCCTCTCGGAGCTCGGGCCGCAGGTGGGAAGACAGCGGCTTTGGCCTTGGCGACGACGTCGTCTGGGCTCTGGCCGTGACCGATGACTGGTCCGAGCGGGAGACGATGTTCGCCTCTACCAGTGAGGGTGTGTTTGTCTCGCACAACGGTGGTAGGGCCTGGCGCGAGACCGAGCTCCTCTTGGAGGACGATACCGTCAGTGTGCTGATGACCAGCCCGTCCTACAGCGATGACAAGACGGTTTGGGCCGCCACCGAGTCTGGCGCTCTGTATCGCTCAACGAATGGAGGACGGACCTGGGATCTGCTCGTTGAGCAGGTTGGTGACGGTCCTGTCAATGGCCTGTGGGCCCATCCCGCGTATGCGGAGAATGGTCGGGTCGTCGCCGCGGTGGGCGCTCAGATCTGGCTGTCCGATGATGGCGGCGAGAGCTGGCGAGCAGGCAAAGAGCTTCCCGGTGCTGTGCTGAGCCTAGGCGGCGACCGAGACGCGCTACTGGCCGGGCTGCACGCCGATGGCGTGTGGCTTTCGACAGACGGCGGCGAGACATGGATGGATCGCAGCGCTGCATTGGCAGCTCGGGGATTTGCCAAGCTCGCAACCACAGAGGACGCCGTCTATGCCCTTGGCCCGCAGGAGGGTCTCTGGGCATCTTGTGACCAAGGCGCAAGTTGGGCGCCAGTGGAAGGCTTGCCTGCCTACCAGGCGCTGACGGATCTGGCAGTCGGCGATGCCGTTCTGATCGCTGATCAGGGCAACGGCATCGTACGAGGATCCCAAGGTGACTGGTCGCTCGTAAGTGACGTGCCCAATGTGCATTCGCTGTTGTGGGTGCCCGAAACGCAGGATGCGTGGGCTGGGACGGGTGACGGGCGCTTGCTCAAGTCCGAGGACGGTGGCGTCACTTGGGACGAAATGCCCTCTCCCTGCGAGGGCCAACCCGTGCTCTCCATGGTCGCTTCGCCGAACTATGCTGAGGATCACACGCTTTTGATGGGGACGTCTATCCCAGGCGCCGGTACGCGCGAGGCGCGTGTGGCGCTCTGGCGTAGCACCAACCGAGGCGAGGACTGGCGGCAACTCACGGCGCAGACGACCGATGCGCGTTGGTTGGATATCGCACTGCCCGAAGATGATCCTGATGCCATTAACCATGTGGTGATGGTCACCGATACGTACTGTCTCCGGCCGCTTCTGCGCGCCAAGGATGTGTGGATCAGCACCACTGTGGATCCCAGAGGCGCCAACGCCCTGAGCGTGGTGGCCGTGGGTCCCGTGGACGCGGGCGGGGAACTGTACGTGGCCAGCGGCAATGGCGTTCACGCCTCCACTGATGGTGGTCGTACGTGGCATCCTCACAGCGAAGGGCTTGAGGCGCACAGCTTTGTCAATCTGGCGGTGACGCCCACGTCAGACGGCCGCGCGTTGCTCGCACTGAGCCTGGGTGGGGTGCTCTACCGACTCCCATTGGCTTAGCGGATGATAGTTGGCTTTGGGGGGAGGCGTTTCCTGAGAAGGATGCCTCCCTTTTGTCTTGACAGAGCGCCTGTGGACGGCCAGTGGATAGGTCTTGGGGCGGCATGAATCGGACGTACGTGGCGCTGGATCTCGAGCTCACGGGCTTGGACCCTGCGCGGGACGACATCATCGAGGTAGGCCTCGTCAAGTTTCGCGGGGATGAGGTCTTGGACCAGTTCACGAGCCTCGTGCGAACGTCTCGGCGGCTTCCTCTCAAGATCGAGCGGATGGTTGGCATTGCCCCTAGCGAGTTGCGAGATGCGCCGTCCTTTGAGAGCATCGAGGGCCGGATCACACAACTGCTAGGGTCGCACCCCGTTGTGGGACATAGCGTCGATACGGACATTGCGTTCCTATCGCGGTACGGTCTCCCCGGTCCTTCTCAGGTCATCGACACCTTTGAGCTGGCCTCCATCTTGGTTCCGGAGGCGCGCCGTTACACGCTATCGCATCTGGCGAGGCGCATGGGGATCGCGCACTCCCGGGCACATCGCGCTTTGGATGACGCCATAGCGGCCAAGGATCTATTCCTTGCGCTCATGCAGCGTCTTGAGAACTGGGATATCGAGCTCATCCGCGAGATCGCCGGCTCTATCGAGGCCGATGCCTGGCCACTGAAGAGGCTATTCGACGCTGTTCTTCAGAGTGCTCCCTTGACGCTACGCAAGGCAAGTGCTCCTTCGCAAAGCCTAGTCAAGTCGCGGACCTCTGTGCGCGGACGTCCCCTCAAGCCTCGCGATACAGTCCAGCCGCTCGATGTGGGTGCCCTGACTGAGCTCTTTGAGCCTGATGGCCCCTTTGCCAAGACGCTCAAGGGCTACGAGTACCGCTCCGAGCAGGTAGCCATGATGCAAGAAGTGGCGCAGGCCTTCAACGGCTCCTATCATCTCATGGTCGAGGCAGGTACGGGCGTGGGCAAGTCCCTCGCCTACCTCCTTCCCGCGGTCAGGTTCGCCGTGCAGAATGACCGTCGGGTGGTGATCTCCTCCAACACCATCAACTTGCAGGATCAGGTGGCGCAGAAAGACCTCCCTGATCTGCAAAGAGCCCTTGGCCTCGATTTTCGCGCCGCCGTGCTCAAGGGACGCGGCAACTACCTCTGTCAGCGGAGGCTACGGATCTTCCGCCGCTCGCGCCGCACCGACGCGAACGAGGCGCGCGTTCTGGCGAAGGTGCTCTACTGGCTCGGCCAGACCAAGACCGGCGACCAGAATGAGCTTCTCTTGGTGAACGAGGAGCGCCAGGTCTGGCGCCAGATTCAGTCGACTTCCGAGTCTTGCTTGGGGGACCGGTGCCCCTACCGAGCGGACGGGGAGTGCTTCTACTACCGAGCGAGAGCGCGAGCGGAGCGCGCTCATGTGCTCGTTGTTAACCACGCCTTGCTATTGGCGGATCTGGGCCTGGAAAACCGGGTCTTGCCGCAGTATGACTATCTTGTGATCGACGAGGCGCACCATCTCGAGGATCGCGCAACCGACCAGATGTCCATGATCGGCCGCCCGCGCGAGATCGCGCTATTCCTCGGCAGCGTTGGCACCGAGCGGCGCGGAAGGCCCAGAGGCATCGTAGGGCGTCTGCCGATGCTATTCCTGGACCAAGAAGACGAGGCCTCCCGGAAAAAGCTGACATCCCTGCTTGGAGACATCGCGAGCCAGGCCGATGGCGCACGTATTGCGGCCGCCGGCCTATTTGATTGCCTAACTAGGTTCTTCAAGGAGCAGCGCGCTCTCGGCGGGAACTATGATCAAGAGATCATGATCACCTCTGCAACTCGCATCCAGCCGGACTGGACCGATGTGGAGATTGCATGGGAGAGCTACTCGGCGCCGATGAATCGCGTCATCGAGGGACTTGGGGAAGTGACCCTGATGGCAGAGGACGCTGATATCCCAGACGAGGACGAGGAGCGACAGGATCTCCTGCAGGAGCTCAAGATGCTGCTCGGACGAGGGCGTGACCTGGTGCAGGCCGTGGACGAGATCGTGATAGCGCCAACGGAGAACGGCATCTACTGGGTGACGATCTCGCGCCGCGATGGCCAGATGACGCTGGCAAGGGCGCCTCTTCGCGTCTCGCGGATTCTAAGCGAATCGCTCTTCCATGCGAAGCAATCGGTAATTCTCACCTCGGCGACGCTGCGGACGGGGGGCAGCTTCCGCTACATCGAGGATCGCATCGGCATCGAGGAGCCTGAGGAATTGGCGGTGGGCTCACCGTTCAACCACAAATCGGCAGTGTTGCTCTATGTGCCCAGCGATATCCCCGAGCCAAACGAACGCGGGTACCAACAGGCGGTCGAGCACGCCGTTGTGGAGCTCTGTCAGGCAACCGAGGGGCGCGCGTTGGTGTTGTTCACCTCCATCAGCCAGCTTCGCAACACCTACTATGACGTGCGGCACGAGTTCGAGCGATCTGATCTCATTCTCCTGGGCCAAGGCATCGATGGCTCGCGTCGTCACCTCTTGGATACCTTTCGCACGTCGGAGCGGGCGGTGCTTTTCGGCACGCGCAGTTTCTGGGAGGGCGTTGACGTTGTGGGCGAGGCCCTGAGCTGCCTTGTCATCGTCCGATTGCCTTTTGCCGTGCCGACGGATCCGGTGTTCTATGCGCGTGCCAAGACCTTCGACGATCCCTTTAACCAATACCAGGTCCCCGATGCAATCTTGCGTTTGCGGCAGGGCTTTGGGCGCCTCATACGATCGAAGGACGACTTTGGCGTTGTGGCTGTGCTGGATCGGCGCCTCCTGACCAAACGATACGGCACCACCATGCTGCGATCGCTGCCTGCGTGTACGGCGCGGAAGGGGCCCGTCGCCTCGCTGCCCGGCGTGGCGAGGGCATGGCTAGATCCCACTTTACGGGCCAAGAGCAATGGCTCTGGGGGCGCGTGAGAGTGGTTTGGCCGAGGCGTCCACTCGCGTTAGAATAACCCGTCATTTGGGAAGAGAACGTCAGGAGTTCGGCATGATTACAGTCACGCAGCTTCGCAAGGGCGTCACCTTTGAGGATGACGGGCAACTTTGGAAGGTGCTCGAGTACGATCACTACAAGCCAGGTCGCGGCAAGGCTATCATTCGCACCAAGCTTCTCAACCTGCGCACGGGAACCATCGTCAACAGAAACTTTCTTTCGGGGGACAAGGTGCAGGATGTGAGGCTGGACCACCGCACGGTGCAGTTCATGTACACCGATGGTGAGTTCTATCATTTCATGGACACCGAGACCTATGAGCAGCCTGCATTGCCCAAGGATGTGCTCGGCGATGCGGTCCCGTATCTCAAAGAGGGCACGACGTTGGAGCTGGAGCTGTATGAGGGCGAGCCACTGGACATCGAGCTGCCCATCACCGTCGATCTGGAGGTAGCAGAGGCCCCGCCCGGCTATGCTGGAGATACGGCAACTGGAGCCACCAAGGAGGTCGTCCTGGAGACGGGACTGCGCCTTCAGGTGCCGCTCTTTGTCGAACAGGGAGACGTTCTGCGTGTGGATACGCGCACGGGCGAGTACCTAACGCGCGTCTGATGGCAACCCACTTGATGGATGCGGATTGCCAAGGATTGCACCATCTGCTATAATCCCACCGTACAATTAGGCCACGGACGGAGGCGTCTCCTCACTGCTGCAAGCGGCGTACGAGGGGGCGTTTTCGCTTTTGGTGACTTGGCGGATTGCTTCGATGGCCTCGCTTTGTTGTGCTGCCTGGGAGGTATCTGATGCCTGCGACCATCGTGATCGGTGCCCAATGGGGCGACGAAGGCAAAGGGAAGATCGTGGATCATCTGGCCGAGCGTGCCCAGATGGTGGTGCGTTACCAGGGCGGTAACAATGCCGGTCACACCGTGGTGATTGGCGACACCGTTCTCAAGCTGCACCAGGTACCGGCGGGCATCATCCGCCAGGGCGTGGCAGCAGTGCTCGGCAATGGTATGGTCATCAATCCCCCGGCGCTGGTGGAGGAGCTGGATCGGATCGCCTCTGAAGGCATCGTCATCGACGACCTGTGCATCTCGGACAAGGCGCATGTGGTGATGCCCTATCATCCTATGCTGGATGGGCTAGAGGAACGTCTGCGGGGCAAGGGATCTTTGGGAACGACCAAGAAGGGTATCGGGCCCGCCTACACGGACAAGTACGCGCGCCGGGGGCTCCGCATGCGCGACTTGATCGAACCGGCGCGTTTCCGAGCCAAGTTGGAGGCGGCTCTCGCCTATGTGAACAGGCTGCTGGTGGACGTCTTTGGCGAGGAGCCGTGCTCTGCGGATGAGATCATCGCCGAATACCAGCCCGCGATCGATCGCGTGGCGCCGTGGGTGACGGATACCTCCTTGGTGATCAACGAGTCGCTTTCGCGTGGCGAGAACGTCCTCCTCGAGGGCGCTCAGGCGACCATGCTCGATATCGATTTCGGCACGTATCCCTTTGTGACGTCATCGTCGCCTACCTCGGGCGGGGCTTGCCAAGGAGCCGGCATGAGTCCCGTGCACGTGAAAGAAGTCATCGGCGTGGTCAAGGCGTACACCTCGCGCGTGGGGACTGGCCCGTTCCCGACGGAACTGCATGACGAGATCGGCGACTTTATCGTGGAGACGGGCCACGAGTATGGCACCACAACGGGCCGTCGCCGGCGGCCTGGTTGGCTAGATGCCGTCGGATTGCGTTACGCTGCTCGGGTCAACGGTTTTACGGGGATCGCACTCACACGGGTCGACGTGCTCGCCGGGCTCGACGAGGTGAGCATCTGCACAGGCTATCGCTTGCCCGATGGATCCGTTACAGAGCACTATCCTGCCGATACCGAGGTCCTCGCGACTGTGGAGCCAGTGTACGAGACGCATCCAGGCTGGGATGGCGAGATCAGCAGCGCTCGGACATGGGATGCGCTCCCGGCCAATCTCCAGCGCTATTGCGAACGGGTCGCCGAGTTGCTCGGTGTGGGCGTGGACTTGGTATCTGTCGGTGCTGAACGCAGCGATCTTGTGCCACTACGTTGGCCCATGTGAGAAGGTGTGAGTCGCTGGGCGCAAGCGACCCAGCAGCAAGCAGGAGGACGTATGCCGCAACGGTCCGATCGCTGGAAGGTCGCCTATACCTTTGATGACGTGCTCTTGGTGCCCGGCAAGTCAGCGGTGTTGCCCGCTGAGACGGACGTGTCCACGCGGTTGACCTCCAAGATTCGACTGAACATACCTATCTTGTCGGCCGCCATGGATACGGTCACCGAAGCGCGCATGGCCATCGCCTTGGCGCGCGAGGGAGGCCTGGGGGTTATCCATCGCAACTGTTCGGTCGAGGCGCAGGCTGCCGAGGTGGACAAGGTCAAGCGGTCGGAATCGGGCATGATCGTAGATCCCATCACCCTCCCCCCCACCGCTACCCTAGGACAGGCTCGTCGCATCATGTCC
>CAYOBT010000091.1:0-8189 GCA_964402205.1 uncultured Anaerolineales bacterium | reverse complement strand
ACGTCGTCCACTTGGTCGGGCTTTACCAGGATACGCACCTCACGGCCAGCCTGGATGGCATAGACCTCATCGACGCCGCCGAATTCGCTGGCAACTTCTTCCAGGGCGCGAATCCGCTTCACATAGCTCTCAAGCGACTCCCGCCGCGCGCCGGGCCGTGCGCTAGAGATAGCATCTGCTGCCTGCACCAGCACGGCCTCGACGGACCCCTGCTCCATCTCAGCATGGTGGCTCCCGATGGCGTTGGCGATCTTGTCGGGGACACCGTACCGCTTGGCCAGCTCGTAGCCGATGAGCGCGTGAGGGCCATCCACCTCGTGATCCACCGCCTTGCCAAGGTCATGGAGCAATCCTGCTACCTTGGCAGCCGGGACGTCCGCACCAAGCTCGGCGGCCATCATGGCAGCCAGTTGCGCCGTCTCGATCGAGTGCGCCAACGCGTTCTGCCCGTAGCTCGTCCTGTACTTGAGCCGGCCCAGCAGCTTGATGACCTCCGGGTGCAAGCCGTGCACACCCAGGTCAAGCGCCGCCTCCTCGCCGGCCTCACGAATGGCCACCTGCACCTCATCTTGAGCCTTTTCCACCATCTTTTCGATACGCGCCGGATGGATGCGCCCATCGGCGACTAGACGCCCAAGAGCGATGCGCGCGATCTCGCGGCGCACCGGATCAAAACTGGAAAGCACCACGGCCTCTGGCGTATCGTCGATGATCAGGTCGACGCCGGTCAATCCCTCGATCGTGCGGATATTGCGCCCGCCTCGACCGATAATGCGCCCCTTCATATCGTCGCTGGGGAGCTCCACGCTCGACACCGTCGTCTCGGCCACCTGATCCGAGGCCACACGCTGAATAGCCGTCGTGATGATCTCGCGTGCACGGCTCTCCGCCTCTTCCGACGCTTCAGCCTCGATCTGCCTCACAACCCGAGCAGCGTCGACCCGAGCCTCCCGCTCGATCTCGGCGAGGAGTACCTCGCGGGCTTGATCCTGGGTCATGGCAGCGATGCGCTCCAACTCGCCCATACGAGACTCCCAGGCCTTGTCCAACTCCGACTGGCGCCGGTCCAGCGACTTTCGCTGTTCCTCCAGCTTGCGCTCGCGTGCCTCCATCGTATCCATACGATGGTCCAAGTTGTCCCGCCGCTTGCGCAACTGGTTCTCTTGCTGGACGATCTCCTGGAGACGCTGCTTGTTCTCAGCCTCGGACTCGCTAACAAGGTTCAGCGCTTTGTCACGCGCCTCCAGCTCGATCTCCATCGCTCTGGTGCGCGCATCCGCAAGCCGCTTCTCGGCCTCCTCCTCAAGATCCGTAACCCTGCGGCCGGCCAGCTTGGTACGGGCATAGTAGCCCAGCAGATACGCCACCACGCCAACGATTGCGGCAACGATCCAGCCTAGCCATCGCATCCACATAGTTCGGTTCCTTTCTTGCGATCACGGTCCAAGACCGGTCAGGTTGTCGTACTCATCGTCTTCCGACCCGTAACGAGCCCAGAGTTCCTCGGTCACGCCACGCGCTATGCCATAGCCAAAGCCGCGGCGTGCGAGATAACCCAAAAGCCTCTTTCGAAAGGTCTCCCACTCATAGCGCGACAGTTGCTGCGCCTTGCGATCCGCTGCGCGCATGGCGCTGGCTCGCTCATCGAGCCCCTCCACGGCCTGCTCGATGAACCGAGATGCCACGCCCTTTTCCCGTAGCTCCATCTTGAGCGCGAACTTGCTGCGCGGGCGAAAGGTCTCCCGATTCTCCACCCACTCTTGCGCAAAAGCTTCATCATCGAGTAGGTGTGCACGTTCCAACCTCTCAATGACACGCTCAGCGGCATCTTCCGACACGTCTTTGCGACGCAGGTACCTGCGTACCTCTTCCGTGCTTCGCGCCCGGTAGCTTAGATAACGTAGGCAACGCTCGTAGGCCATCTCCTCGGCGTCCTCCGCCTGGAGAGCCTCTACCTCGTCATGCGTCAGCACTTGGCCTACGCGTAGCTTGGCTGCGATCACCTTCTGGAGGCTGAAGGCGTACTCGCCATCGATATAGACGTTGGCTCGGTCCGTGCGCCGCTTCTGTTGGCGCAGCGCCGTGATCTCGCCTTCCATGGAACCCCCATACAAACGCAAAAAGGCTGTGACGCCAGGCGTCGCAGCCCTAAAAGCCGATGCTATCTGCTTGGCCGCGGGCACCTACTCAATAGAGCTAGGTACGCCGCAACGCTGACCACACCAGGTGGTCTCTCCGTCTACGCGTTTTCCTCATATGGAGCCGGTCAGCCAGTCCACAGACGCGTCGGAAAGCAGCAAGGCTTTCAGGGTGTCGCTATCTGGTTGAACCGGCAGGATAGGTGATGCCTACTCGTCCTCTTGCGGAGTCTCCTCGGGCTCGTCAGCATCCGATTCGGATGCCCCGAGACCGCTGCTCTCGCGGATCTGCTGTTCGATCTCATCCGCGATATCCGGGTTCTCCCGCAGGAATTCCTTGGCGTTCTCGCGCCCTTGCGCCAGCCGTGTCTCACCGTAGGAATAGTACGATCCACGCTTGTCGATGATGCCCGTATCGACACCAACGTCAAGCAGGCAACCCTCCTTGGCGATGCCACGATCGAACATGATATCAAACTCGGCCGTCCGAAACGGAGGTGCCACCTTGTTCTTTTTCACGCGCACGCGCACGCGATTGCCGATGACATCTCCGCTCTGCTTGATGGACTCCATGCGCCGCATATCCAGCCGCACGGCAGCATAGAACTTGAGGGCGTTACCGCCGCTCGTCGTCTCTGGATTCCCAAAAAGCACCCCAATCTTCATCCGCAACTGATTCGTGAAGACGATGGAGGTGTTGCTCCGCTTGATCGCTCCGGTGAGCTTGCGCAGCGCCTGCGACATCAGGCGTGCCTGCAATCCCATATGAGCGTCGCCCATATCCCCCTCGATCTCGGCCTGCGGCACAAGCGCCGCTACCGAGTCGATGACGACCACATCGACGGCACCGCTGCGTACAAGAGCCTCGGTGATCTCCAATGCCTGCTCGCCCGTATCCGGCTGCGAGATGTAAAGGTCGTCGATGTTGACGCCGCACTTTTGGGCATAGCCTGGATCCAGCGCATGTTCCACGTCCACAAAGGCCGCGATCCCGCCCAACCTCTGACATTCGGCGATGATATGCTGACACAGGGTTGTCTTACCTGAAGACTCTGGCCCATAGACCTCGGTGATGCGTCCACGCGGAATCCCACCGATGCCCAACGCCAGATCGAGCGAAAGGCACCCGGTAGGGATGGACTCTACATCCAGGCTAGTCGAATCGCCGAGCCTCATGATAGAGCCGTCACCGAAGCGCTTCTTGATGTGCGCTACAGCAGTCTCGAGGGCCTTGTCCTTGCCTTCCATGCGTCAGCGCTATCCTCTCAGCTAGTCCTGCCGATGGCAAGAGTGTACAATATCCGTGAAGGAATAGCAAGCACAGGTTAACGATAAGGTTTCCCTGTGCCCGAACCACGCCCCAATGCCCCGGGCGACAGGAGGTCAACCATGCTTCACCGTCCACCACGCTATGCTCTGGCCTGCCTACCTACCCCCGTTCATCGACTGCCAAACCTAGAGCGTCGGTTAGGCGGTCCCGAGCTATGGATCAAGCGCGATGACCTCACTGGCCTAGGAGGCGGCGGCAACAAGGTCCGCAAGCTCGAGCTCCTAGTCGCGGACGCTCAGGCCCAAGAGGCCGAAACCCTGATCACGACGGGAGCCGTCCAGTCCAACCACGCCCGTCAGACAGCGGCTGCAGCCGCGAGAGCCGGGCTGGGCGCAGTCCTGGCCCTCGCGCCGATGGCGCCGCCTACTACCACCGGTAACCTGCTCCTGGATCATCTGGTGGGAGCCCGCGTCCGCTGGACAGGCGATCGCGACCGCTATGAGCTGATGCAGGAAATCGCCGAAGAAGAAGAGGCCGCGGGCCGAAAACCCTACATCATCCCCTACGGCGGGTCCAATGCCATAGGGGCGGCCGCCTACGCTCTCGCGATGCAAGAACTCGTCCAACAGCAAGAGGCGATGGAGTTCTCCTTCAGCCACATCGTGTTTGCCACCAGCTCGGGCGGAACGCAGGCAGGCCTCGTGACGGGAGCGTTGGCGACAGGATGGGAGGGCACCGTGCTGGGCATCAGCGTCGACAAGCCAGCCGACGCCTTGGCACCCTCCGTGGTGGAGCTAGCGCGTCTTACGGCGACCTACTTGGGCGTCGAGCAGACACCGCAAATGGCCCACGTGCACGTCAACGGGGACTATCGCGGTGCAGGCTATGCCATCATGGGAGCTCCAGAGCGCGAGGCCATCCGGCTCGTCGCCGAATCCGAGGGGCTCCTTGTGGATCCTGTTTACACCGGTCGCGCCATGGCCGGCCTCATCGACCTCGTCCGCAAGGGCGACCTAGGCAAAGAGGATCGGGTCCTCTTCTGGCACACGGGCGGCACCCCAGCGTTGTTCGCCTACGCCGACGAGCTCCTGGCCGAATAGCCAGCCGAGGGCGCCGACCTGCCCGCCAAGCAAGAAGGGCTCCCCTCTTGGGGAGCCCGTTGTCGGGGATGCGATGCTCTGCCTATCGCCGCCAGAGTTGCCAGCGGAGCTTGACCAGCTCCTTGAAGGCCCGCAGGATCACGTCCGCACGAGCGCCCGTGGGGCTGCCGGCCTGACGCGGATAGTGGCTCACAGGCTCCTCGACGATGACAAAGCCGGCTCGCTTGCTGCGCACCAGGAACTCGGCGCTAAAGGTCGCCCCAGTGGACTGAACCTGCACCCTCTCAATCACCGTCCGCGAGAAAAGCTTGAAGGCGCAGTCGACATCGCGCGCGACATAGCCAAACAACAGGTTCACCAGCCAGCTCCACCCATGGCCGAACAGGCGTCGGTGCCAGGGATCGCTACGCGCACGTCGGTAGCCGATGACCATGTCAGCCTGCTGCACGCGCTCAGCGAACCGCTCGATCTCCGCCAGATCAAATTGCAGGTCCGAGTCGGTAAAGAACACGAAAGCCTTGCTAGCCGCCCAAATACCATCCCGAACGGCTGCGCCATAGCCGAGGTTCACCGGATGCTCAATGACGCGCAAACGGCTATCCTCAGCGGCCAGGCGCGCCAAGATCTGGCCCGTATTGTCCTTGCTGCCATCGTTCACGACGATGACTTCGAGATCGCCCACCAGCGGCCCTACCTTGCGATAGACCTCCTGGACCATGGCCTCGATATTGGCAGCCTCATTGTAGGCGGGCAACGCGACCGTCAGGCTCTCGAGCATCGCTTCTCCTCCAGCCATCTGACCTGCCTTGACCTCCGACACCACAGCGCTAACGCCACCGTGGCTAACAGGCCTCGTCGGCGGCGCGCAGCTCCGCTAGCAACTCGCGTTGCCGTCCCGACAACCCCTCGTCTGGGACACTGCCGTCGTGATGCGCCACAAGCTCGCAGACGTCCTCGCTCAGGCCCACCTGGCTGCACAGCACCGCCCCTTGCGCCGCGTGCTGCTCGATGCTTGCCAGACGCTCCCTGTGCCCTTGCAGTACGAACCATCGCCCCGCTGGCGGCGAGAGGTGTCGCCGCACCACATGGAGCGTACGATCCCACAAGCCCACCCTCGCCAATCCCTTGGCCACGTCGTGCATGAGAGCCGCCTGCTGCAGCACGAGCGCGCCATCACGCACACGAGCATGAACACATAACGCGTGGTCTTGATCAGCAGCGGGCATGCGCTCGAACAGCGCGTATGCGTCGGGGGGCAGGACCTTAGCAGCAACGCTCAGGTCACGCGATCGCAGACCTGCGGTCGCCCGCCTCAACGCCTGCCATACCCGGTAACCAACGCGCACGCGTCATCCTATTCCGGTGATCAGCCCGATCAGCCATCTCGCCGGTGGCAAGAGAATCCACCCCAAAAAGTTGATGCCCAGCAGCCCGCCCGCCACGAGAATCACCAGCAAGATCATCCCGCCGTACCGCTCGAGACCAGCCAGAGCTTCCTCGACCTGCCACGCCCACTGGGTTCGGATCAGGCTCACGATCCCAACCAACACGCCAAATCCGTCAAGAGGGGGAAGGGGCAAGAGGTTGAACAGGGCCAGGATGACATTGGTCTGGATGATGACAAAGAGCACCTGCGACAGCCAGACCGGCCCGCCAAAGCTGACCCGGAATGGCAGTGCCAGCAGGGCCGCCAACACAAGATTGGAGGCTGGCCCCGCCAGCGAGACCATCCCCCCACCTAGCTTGGAGCCATAGCGAAGCCGGTGCGGCGACACAGGCACGGGTTTGCCCCAGCCGATCCCCGTGCCTGTGAGGGCCGTGACGGCCATCATCATGGTGCCGGCAGGGTCGAGATGGACCAGTGGATTCAGCGACACACGTCCCCTGTAGCGAGCCGTGGGGTCGCCCAACTGATCCGCTGCCCAGGCGTGGGCACACTCGTGGATGGTGACGCCGACGACCAAGCTCACCACGATGGACAAGAACGACACCAATCCGAGGCGCATGATGCCATACACGACAAAGATGCCGCCCACCACCAGCCAGAAGACCTGGCCGCGCGTCAGATCGATACCTAGCGATTGCTTTCCTGATGACATAGTGGGACGATTATAGCACAAGCGCCCATCCCATAGCATATTGCGCACTAGAGCCGCGAAGCACCTAGATTGACAGGAGCCCGAGGCGCTGCTATACTCTGCGCGCTGGTGGAGAGCCGCCATCCACGTCGCACGGAGGGATGGCAGAGTGGTCGATTGCGGCGGTCTTGAAAACCGTTGATCGCAAGATCCGGGGGTTCGAATCCCTCTCCCTCCGCCTCAGCATCGCGATACGAGCCCCGGGGAGGTGCCGGAGTGGACGATCGGGGCCGCCTGCTAAGCGGTTGTAGGGTCATTAGCTCTACCCAGGGTTCGAATCCCTGCCTCCCCGCCTTGACGGCGACTCACGTTGCCTGAGCCTGCAAGCCTGGGCAGCGTTTGCCAGAGCGGTCTGGCTGTGCTAAGATGATGGCCGTCGCTTCACACGCGCCCGTACCTCAAGTGGATAGAGGGCCGGTCTACGAAACCGTTAGTTGGGCGTTCGAGTCGCCCCGGGCGCGCCTTGGGCACCACCAGACCGGTGGTGCCTTTGCGTTTGCGTAGCGAGCCACGGCTGAGGAGCGATCATGCTGCGTGATATCATGGATACGAGCGGCGCGAACTGGTTCATGGTTCTGGGGGCCCTCGGCCTCAACTATGTTCTCTTCAAGAGCACCGAGATCTTTGGCTTGTATCTCCTATCCCAGGAGCAGCTCTTCAGCTACTATGAGCTACTGATCACGCTGAGCGCCTTTCTGGCCGGGCTCCTCGCCGGCTTTATCACGTCCAAGTTCGCGCCAGATCAGCCGTTCAAGTACGCGGTGTGGGGGATCCCAGGCATTCTGGTGCCATTCCTCTACCGAGCCCTTCAATCGCGTAGCGTGCTGCCGGTGATCTTGGGCCTCGTTGGCGCCATGGGGACCTTCAATGGCGGCGTGCTCGGCACAGGCCGGCCTCCCAAGCACGCCGACTAAGTCGCAACCCTGCTCGCTTGCGACGTGCATCGACACGTGGTATAGTCTGTGGCTGTGCCCCCTTAGCTCAGATGGATAGAGCACCGGCCTCCGGAGCCGGGTGGAGGCGTTCGAGTCGCCTAGGGGGTACCAAAAGACCCGGACGGGGATCTTCCCGTCCGGGTCTTGCTTTCTGTGGCTCTCAGCCGCCCCTGATGGCAGCCACTGCCGCGTCGATCGCCTCGACGCCTTCGAGCACGCCAACCTCCAGGTGGTAGTCGCGCTCCTCGCCAGGATCGAGGAACTCTAGGAGACCCGCAGCCCGATCCTTGTCGCGGCCCTCCACGCCACAGTTAGCCGGCTCCAACCCCGTCACATACTCGCCCGCGCCGACCATCTTCCACTGCGTAAAGCGCGGCAGCTCGGCCTGACGATAGCGTAGATACACGCCCATTCCATGGCCACCACCGAACCCGCGATTCACCAACGCGACCGTCACATAGCCATCGCCAGCCGCAGTCATGTCATGGTAGAAGACTTGCTCCTCGTACCCAGCGATGGGCGCCTCGTAGAAGCTATGCTGATACAAGCCCGGCGCCGCCACCTCGTAGCGAGGACGGACCTTGGCCGATGGCGCCACCAACTCTGTT
>CAYOBT010000090.1:0-8190 GCA_964402205.1 uncultured Anaerolineales bacterium | reverse complement strand
CTATCAGGATGTGCGCTGGACGCCGGTCATTGCCGCCTATAACGGCCTGCTCGACGCTGACCGCATTGCCGTGGGGCAGGTGCTGCTGCTGCCCGAGATCGGCGATCTACCCGACCTGCCCAAGGGCGAGTCGCCCTACCTGTTTGCGTTGCACGATCGCGGCGGCGAGCATTACATGGCGTGGGCCGGGCGCAAGGGCTGGGTGGTCATCACCGAGCGGCTCGGCGCGCGCCCCGACGACTGGAGCAGCGGCTCCTACGCCGATCTGGCGGACGATGGCTATGGCGTCATCGTGCGGCTCAACCACGGCTATGGCCACGAAGGGACGCTGCCCGCTTCGGGCCACTATGCAGCGTTCGCCAAGCGCTGCGGCAACTTTGTGGAGTGCTCCCGGGGTTGCCACATCTGGGTCATCGCCAACGAGATGAACATGGCCTGGGAGCGCCCGGGCGGCCCCGAGCACGGCGAGCCCATCACGCCGCGCATGTACGCCGAGGCTTTCCGCCGGTGCCGCGACGAGATCCACGGGCGAGAGGGTCACGCTAAGGACCAAGTCGTCACCGGGGCCGTCGCGCCGTGGAACGTCCAGACGGTCTATCCCGACAACCCCACGGGCGATTGGATTATCTACTTCCAGCATATGCTCGAGCTGCTGGATGGCGAGCTGGACGGCATCGCCCTGCATACGTATGCTCGGGACGGCAATCCGCAGGCCATCGCCAGCGACGCGCGGATGGATCCGCCCTTTGACCATCGGCGCGCCCAGTTCCGCACCTATGTGGATTACCTGGAGGCGATCCCGGCGCGGTTGCGGCATCTGCCGGTCTATATCACCGAGACCGACCAGAACCAGCCCTGGCGCGACGAGAACCTGGGCTGGGTCCAGGCAGCCTATGCCGAGATCGATCGTTGGAACAGCGAGCCGTCTCGGCAAAAGATCCGCTGCCTGGCGCTCTATCGCTGGCAGCGTCACGACCAGTGGCACATCGAGGGCAAGCTCGGCGTCATCGACGATCTGCGGCAGGCGCTGCGGCACGAGTACCGCTGGCGGGGGTAGGAAGGACCGCCGCACGGACGGCGTTGGAAGAGGCGAGCCGGTCCGAAGCGTCTCCCCCACGCGGATCGTGGGGAAGAGGTTGGAGAGAGGGTTGTGGCCCCGCCCCGCAGACTCTGTCCTTTCCCTCGCGGATAGCGTTCGGGAGGGGAGAGAGGCGAGGGGGTGGATCGGCGTCGCTAGTGGGGCTGGATCGGTAGCATACAGGAGGCACGCACATGGCGGGATGGCTTCGGTCCAGGCGTTCGCAGGACGCGGCTGCCTCCGACGCGAGCGCGGCAGACCGCGCTGGTGCCGACGAGGAGATCATCAAAGAGCCGCCCATGGAGATCGTGGGCAAGGTCTTTCAGCCCGACGAGTTCGTGGACTATGTGGAGGATCTCGATTTCCCCGAGCCGCGCCCGACGCGCGTGTTCCTCCACCACACCTGGCGGCCCACGCTGGAGCAGTGGCGCGGCCGCGAGACCATCATGGCCATGAAGGCCTACTATGAGCGGCAGATCTGGGAGGATCACGACGGCCGCCTCCACGAGGGATGGAATGCTGGCCCGCACCTGTTCGTGGCGCCCGACGGCATCTGGGTCTTCAGCGACCTGCGCTATGACGGCGTCGGCGTGCGCGGCCACAACGAGGGCACCCGCCACCTAGAGATGGTCGGCAACTATGACGAAAAGCTCCCTAGCGGCAACGTGCTGGCCTGCACCATCGCGGCGCTGGGGATCCTGCACGTCCGGCTCGGGCTGGACATCCAGAACCTGAACTTTCACCGGGATTTCTCCACCAAGACCTGCCCCGGCAAGGCGGTGCAAAAGAGCTGGATCATCCCGCAGGTGGCCGCATGGATCGAGACCTATCGCGAGCAAAAGCTAGAGATGCTGGGCGAGATTCGCTCCTCGCTGGTGCGGCTGATCCAGCAGTTGCTGGTGCCCACCAATCCGCACGCCGCCCTGGCCAAGGACGCCGACGCGCGGGGCTTGCTGGGCGCCCTCACGCACGAGATCCCCATCGAGATCGACGACCGGGGCTATATCGTGCAGCTCTTTGGCGAGGCGCTCATCGTCCCCGTCGACGAATGGGATCGCGTCATGACGCTGGACGAGTTCGAGCGGCGCGAGATGGGCGCGCGACGGGCCAGCAACCCGCCAACGCGCGTGGTGGGCGGGCAGGTGCGCGAGCTGGCCATGAACCCCAAGGACCCGCACCCGGGCGAGGGGACCATGCGCTAGGCTGGCGTTCTGCCGCCGCCTACCAGCGCTCCCAGTGCACCAGCTCTTCCGCCGGCTTGCGAAGCTTGACCTTGGGCTTGTCGGCTGCATAGCCCAGAGGCGTCAAGGCGATGGGCTCGACGTTCTCGGGTAGCGCCAACACCTTGCGGGCCTGGTCCGGGTCAAAGGCGGCGATCCAGCAGGTGCCCAGGCCCTGTTCGAATGCGGCCAGGATGAGGTGGTCCATGGCGATAGCAGCGTCCACCATGGCATAGGTGAGGCCGTCCTGTCGTCGAGACCAGGCCTGCTCCATGTCCGCGCAGACGGCCAGCACGAGCGGCGGCTGGCTGTGGAACCAGGCCGGGCTGTACACGCGGGATAGCTCCTGGCTGCGGCCCGTCGTCTTGAGGATCACCAAGCCAAAGGGCTGGCGATTGGCCGCCGTCGGCGCCAGGACGAATGCCTCGATGCAGGCGTCCAGCGCCTCCTGCGGCACCTCCTGAGCGCGATACGACCGGCACGAGTAGCGGCCCTTGATCACCTCGTGGAACTCCATGGTATCCTCCTGGTACTAGGCCGTTTGCATCTCTATCCTATCGGCACGCAGAAGCGATGACAACCTCCAGCGAGGAGAACACAAACGAGCGATGCGCATCATCTTTTTGGGGACGGGCACCTCCCACGGGGTGCCCGCGTTGGATTGCATGTTGGGGACGTTTCGAAACTGCCGCCGCGATCTCTACCTTCGTAGGCGGGCCGACCGCTACCTGGCGCGGACCCGCGCCAGCATCGCCGTCGAGACCGACGAGGGGACGCTACTCATCGATACGTCGCAAGACTTTCGCCAGCAGATGCTCGAGAGCCGCCTGCCGCGCATCGATGCGGTGCTCTTTACGCATACCCACGCCGACCACGTCCACGGCCTGCCCGACATTCGCTCCTACTGCTGGCGCCGCGAGGGGGCCATGCCCGTCTATGGCTCGGCCGAGACGTTGGCCGAGCTGCGCGCCAGCTTTCGCTATGTGTTCGAGCGGCCCGAGGGCTATGTGGGGGGCGGCATCCCGAGCTTGGAGCCTCACGTTCTCGACGGGCGGCCATCGCGCATCCTGGGCCTGACTGTGACGCCCATCCCCGTCGAGCACGGCCCGCTCAACGGCTGCTATGGCTATCGGCTGAACGACGTCGCCTACCTGCCCGACGTCAAGCGCATCCCCGAGACGTCGAAAGCGCTGTTGGCGGATCTCGACCTGCTCATCCTGAACTGCCTCAGGCCCAGGGAGCACGTCAGCCATCTCTCTATGCAGGAATCGTTGGCCTATGTGGGCGAGCTGGCGCCGCGACGTTGCCTGCTCACCCATATGACGCACGACATCGATCCCGCGGTGCATGGGCGCATCCTGCCAAAGAACGTAGCGTTTGCCTATGACGGGCTAGCGGTGTTGGCCTAGGGGCTGGCTGCGTCGAGGAGGTGCCCCTCGGCGGCGGCGATGTCGGGGTCGCGATCCTGGCGGACGTCCTCGACGGTCCAGTTGACGGCAACGTCGGGCGCGAACCCGCGCCCCTCGATGGGCGTGCCGTCGGCGCGAAGCATCGTCCCCGTCGAGTAGCGCACGTGGACCCCGCCAGGCATCCGTACCGAGACGGGGTTGCCGCTAGAGCCCGCCGTCCTGCGCCCCACGGTGATGACGCGGCCGCTGTCCACTAGCGCGGCCAAGATGTCCTCGGCGGAGCTCATGACGCCGGTGTCGATGAGGACGGCCACGGGGCCATCGTACGTGGGGGTGCGCGGCAGGGCCTCCACGTCAAAGCGGGCCGCCCAGAGATGCTGTGGCATGCGTGTCCGAAACACATAGGCGCCATAGGCATAGGGCTCGGGCAGCAGACGCCCCGCCATGCGCTCGCCCAGGCTGGAATCGCCGCCGCCGTTCCCTCGCAGGTCCAGGATCAAGGCGGAGGCATCGAGCAGAGGGTCCAAGGCAGCGTCGAACTCGGCAACCAGATCATGCCGCGGGCGGCTGACCAGCGTGGGCACGCGGATCAGGCCCACGCCCGACGGGAGCCGCTCGCCGGTGACGATGGGGCCCTCATCGGAGGTGGCGTCGCCGGGCGGGGCAGGCGCGTCCCATCGCAGCGTCACCGTGCGCTCGACGCCGTCAGGAGCTTTGTAGGTCACCGTGAGGCCCTCGGCATCGCGGGTCGTGCTGAGGAGATAGGCATAGGCGCGGTATCGCCGCTGCCAAGGGGTCGAGCCGCCACGTAGCGCCGGATGCACGCGCTCCAACGCATCGGACACGGCGAGGCCGTCCACCGAGCGCACGACGGCGCCGCGGACCAGGCCTGCCTCGCGGGCGCGGCTGCCGGCAACCGTGACCACGGCCTGGCCTTCGATCTTTTGCGTCAGGGCAAAGCAGCAGCGGGTGTCGGCCCAAGGGGTTGTGACGCCGGTGTGGGCGTCGTTCAGCGCTAGCAGGAGCTCGCCCAGCGCCGTCGCATAAGCGTCGTCGCTCTTGGCCTCCATCACGCGGGGGCGGTAGGCCGCCAGCAGCGCGGGCCAATCGACGTCCTTCTCTTGAAAGTAGGGGTAGGCGCGTGCCATAAGGCGGCCCAGCCGGTCATACGCGGCCAGGCGGTCGCTCGCCAGCGGCCCGAACATGCCCCAGTAGCGCCCGCTGGGAAGAAACGTGAGGCCCGCGATCGCTGCCAGGCCCCCGAAGGCGATCCCGAATCGGACGCGCATCTTGCGGGCGTGGGCCTGGTGTCCCTGGGCCAGGGCGTGCGCGTGGATGCTCCAGAAGAGCAGCATGGAGAGGCCGCCCACCAGACCCAGCAACGCCTGGTCGACGGGCGGCCAGGCGAGCAGGGGGCTCTGGGCGAGGGCGATGCCGCCGACGGTCCCGGCTGCCGTGGCCACGAGCAAGGCCACCAGCGCCAAGACGCGTCGACGGCGACGCGTGCTAGAATGTGGCGTGCTGCCTTCGGCCACGACCTAGGGTACCGCTACCAACGCTCGCGGTGGACCAGCTCGTCGGCGGCCCGCTTTTCGCGGAGACGCTCACGGGGCGCGTCGGCCGAATAGCCCAGCGGCGTAAAGGCGACTGGCTCGACGCCCTCGGGCAGCCCAAGGACCTCGCGCGCGGCCTGATAGTCAAAGGCGCCCACCCAGCAGGTGCCCAGGCCCTCGTTGGTGGCGGCCAGCACCAGGTGGTCCATGGCGATGGCCACATCCACGTCGCCAAAGGTCTCGCCGTCCTCGCGCTTCCATCCCTTGGCGGGGATAGAGCAGGCGGCCAGCACCAGAGGCGGCTGGCTATGGAACCATGCCGCGCTATTGATGCGCTTGAGATCATCGCGGCGGCCTTCGGTCTCGATGATGACCAGCCCCAGTGCCTGGCGGTTGGCCGTGGTGGGGGCCGTCGCAAAGGCGTCCAGGATGCGTTCGAGGGCGTCCTCGGGGACAGCCTGCTGCCGGTAAGCGCGCACGCTGTAACGGGCGTTGATGACATTATAGAATTCCATCGACATCGCTCCCTTGATCGTCTAGCGGCACACGACCTAGCGGTACACTCTGGTAAGGATACCGTAAAGGTGCCCTTGGCTCAAGTCGATGCGAACTCGGCGGCGCGGCCTGGCGTCTGTGCGAAAACGTGGTAGAATCGAGCTGGGCACGGATAAGGCGCGAGGAGGTGGCGTGCGACGTACCTGGCAGGAACTGGGTTGGAAACACCTGACGGCATCGCAGCGGGCATTGATCAAGTGGGCGCCGTCTCGCGAGGGTGCTTCGCTTTGGGGGCATGGCAGCGCCTCCACGGGCAAGAGCACCGCGCTGGTGTGGCGGCTGTGGCTCATGCTGGACAAGGGCGTCCGCGCGGACCAGGTGCTCTGCCTGGTGCCGCAGCGGGGCCAGGCGGAGCGCTACCAGCGCATGATCACCCGCCGCATGCTAGAGGCCGAGCATCGCGGCGTGCGGACGGGCTCCATGGCCGTGGATATCACCACCTACTATGGGCTGGGACGACGCCTGGTGGCGCTCTTTTGGCCGCTGCTGGCGCCCCTGGGCGGTTTCGCGCACCCTGAGCAAGAGGCCGTGTTCCTCACCATCGAGGCCGCCGAGTACCACATGGCCCGCATCGTTGAGCCGCTCATCGCCGAAGAGGGCTACTTTCGCGAGCTGGGCATCCCGCGCGGGAGGCTCCTTTCGCAGCTCCTGGACAATCTCAACAAGTCGGCGCTGGTAGGATTCCCGCCCGAAGAGATCGGCCAGCGGCTGTCGCAGGCCTGGGTGGGCGAGGCCGAGCGGCTCCTCAGCTACCAGCAGGCCCAAGAGTGCGCCCTGGCCTTTCGCCGCCACTGCCTGGAGCACAACCTGGTGGATTTCAGCCTCACCACGGCCCTGGCGAGCATGGGGGTTGAGCAGGTGCCCGAGGTGCAGGCCTATCTCCAAGAGCGGGTGACGCACCTCCTGGTGGACAACCTGGAAGAGAACGTCCCCGTGGCCTTGCGGCTTATCGCCTGGCTGCGTGAGCAGGCCGCGTCCACCGTGCTCCTCAGCGACGAGCCCGGCGGCTATCGCCTGTTCCTCGGCGCCGACGCCACCATGGCCCATGAGGTCGGCGCGGCCTGCGACGAGGCCGTCGGCTTGAACGAGACGGTGATCGGAGGCGAGCACACCGTGGCCCTTGGCGTGGCCCTGGTGCGTGCGCTGGGTGCAGGGCCGCCCACGGTACGCGCGGGAGATGGCGACGCCACCAAGGCCATCGTGGATCAAACCCGCGCCCCCTACTGGGTGACCATGGCCCGCTGGACGGCCGCGCGCATTGGGGATCTGGTGGCCAAAGGCACGGACCCCCCGCGGATCGCCGTCATCGCGCCGTATGTCAGCGACGTGATGCAATTTGTCCTTGAGGAAGAGCTGGAGCGGCTGGACATCCCCGTCCATCTGTTGCGGCCGTCTGCGCTGCTCCGTGACGACCCGGTCATCCGCGCCCTGCTGACGGTGACGCTGATGGCGCATCCGCAATGGGCTGACGAGCTGCGCTTGGGCCAGTTGACGCCCCGCGTGGAGGACGTCGCCTGGGCCTTTGCAGGGTTGATGGAGGGCCTCGATCCCATCCGCGCCTCGCACTTGGCCCAGGCGGCCTGGGACTCGGCATCGCAGCGTCTGCGCGCCATCGATATGCGGGAGGGCCTTTCGCCTCGTGGCTTGGAGCGCGTCTTTGACCGCACCGGCTATACCTACCGCAGGCGCTATGGGAACCTACGTGACTATCTGGAGAAATACCAGGAGGGCGATCCCCAGCCGGTCGACCAGTTCCTCACGGGGCTGTTTGGCGCGGTGCTGAGCGATCCCGGCTTTGTGTTCTCACACGATGCCGCTGCCGCCCGCTCGCTGGGGCGCTTGGTCGAGTCCGCGGCCAAGTTCCGCGCGGCCACCGGCGGCCGACTGGTGCTCGGCGAGGGCTCCCCCGACGAGTCGGTATCCACCTTGGCGCGCGAGTATGTCGAGACGGTCCTGAGCGGCATCGCCAGCGCGGACTATCGCGCCGACTGGGCCACCGAGCCCATCACCGGCGTCGTCCTGGCGCCCGCCTATGCCTATCTCACGCGCGATCTCCACAGCGACTATCAGTTCTGGCTGGACCTGGGCTCGGCGGGATGGTGGACCCGCCCCAATCAGCCGTTGACGCATCCCTATGTCCTGTCGGCGCATTGGCCCAAGGACGCCGTCTGGACCGACGTCCACGAGGAGGCCCAGCGCCAACGCGGCCTTGTGCGCGTCCTGTATGGGCTGGCCGCGCGCTGTCGCATGGGCATCTACTGGGCGTCGTCGGATCTGGGGGTGACCGGCGAGCCCGCCGAATCTCGCTTGGAGCGGGTCTTTCTGCGGATGCTCCGTCCAAAGGACAACGATCATGACGACAACGCCTGATAGGA
>CAYOBT010000089.1:0-8196 GCA_964402205.1 uncultured Anaerolineales bacterium | reverse complement strand
AGATAGCGACCACCTTGGGCCAGGTGCTCAGGCGCGAGCACGCCATACCCGACGCCATAGAGGACGCGCACAAGACCGCGCAGACGTTGAGCCAGAGTGCTCGACAGGTTGCCGACGCCAAGCCACCAGCTACCGATCGCGCCGTAGACACGCAGGCCGCATGGGAGGCGCTCCAGCAGCGCTGAGAGGGAGAGGACCATGCCTCCACTTCGTATGTATGCGACGTCTGCCCTCGAGGACATGTCGCGAGACGTCCGCCGCCGCCGCGCGGACAAGGTCATGAGCGACGTGGACCTAGCCTTGCTCCTGGCGCGCTGCGTACTGCGGGAGCAGGGGGGTGCCTACCTCTACTTTGATCCGCGCGATGCGAGCTGGGCGCGTTGGAACGGTGAGGCGTGGCACCCATGCGCAGCGCCGCGTGGTCCGTTGGCAGGCGAGGACGGGCTGCCCGTGCCCATCCCTCGACCCGAGGTGCCGGCCGAAGAGGCCATCGAGGCTAGTGAAGTCGTCTCCGCGTCCGAGGCGTTGGCCCAGATCCGCCACACGGTCCACGAGGCCTACTGGGATGGCCGCATCGATAGCAAAGCCGCCGCCGTACTCACGGCCCAACAGTTGCTGGTGGATCGAGGGGGAGCTGCATGGACTGTCGGGTTCGGGACGGGGCGCTGGTATCGCTCCGATAGCGGGAGATGGCAGCCGTTTGCCTCACCGCCAACAGACGACGATCTCTATGGGCGCGAGGAGTTGGCGTCGTTGTTGGAGAATCCCACCGAGGACCAGGACATCCCCGATAGCCTCGCTGAGTTCCTAGTGGCAGGCGTCGGCGTGCTGCCAGAGGCGATAGAGGCCCCTTGGGCGCCGCCCGAGACGGTTCCCGCCAGCGCCATGCAGCTGTATCGGACGTGCCCCACCTGCGGCGCCATGGTCACGGCCGAGAGCCGCTTCTGCAACGTCTGCGGCGCGTCTCGTCCGGAGCCCACGCGGCCATCGGACAAGGCCGCAGACACAGAGCAACCTATGCGCCGCTGTTCCCAGTGCGGAGCCCCCGTCGCGCCGGGGCAGGCCTTCTGCATGCGATGTGGCGCTGCCCTCCTCGAGACAGCGCGTTGTCTCGCCTGTGGTGCCGAGAGGCCGCCCGGTGCCCGCTTCTGCCCCGAGTGCGGCGCCGCCCTGGAGCCAGGCGCATAGGCACTGTCTTTGCTAGGCGTCGGTCGGCTTGCGGCCGACGAACATGCCGTAGCGGAGGTAGGTCTCCAGATCCCCTGGCACGATGCCCTGCCTCTCGATGCGCTTCGCAAAGGCGCGATAGTCGGGACTGCGGAGGAAGAGCTTTACCCCTCAGGCTATCAATGCCCACTGCGAGCGCGCCGTGGTTCGCAGCAGACTTGCACGGCGTCATCCCGACCGCGTGCCCTCGTCTAGAACGCATGTTCTATCTACCCAGTCGTTGTACATGCGTCGCATGGCCTCCTCGGAGATCAGAGGACGGCTCACCGCCTCCAGGGTCTCTGGCCGCATGGCGCCTTCGGAGACCAACTCCTCGCCGGCACGGCGAGCCGCGTCCAGCACCTCGCGACCATCCTCGGTGAAGCCATCTCGCGTTCGCATGACGAACGCATGTGGCCGCAGCACGGCTCCCGCGAAAGGCACGCTGGCGTTCTCGGCGAGCTCGCGGACAATGTGGACGACAACGTCCATGTTGGCCTTTTCCCACCAGCCTCCCGTGGACACCAGGGCGATGCGCTGGATGCGCACGTCGTCACGGAATCGCGCCCGGGTTCGCCCGTCGCGCCACTCCAGACGTGGCTCGAGCAGCGGACACAGGCGGTTGATGAGATCCTGCATCCGGCCGGGCAGAGGGATATAGACGGGCGTGGCGAGGACGAGCGTATCCGCCGCGCGCAGCCTAGGATAGAGGGCCTGCATCTCGTCGCGCAGGCAGCACTCGCCCGGCTCGCGGTACCAGCAGTACATCTGTCCGCAGGTGCACGGTTGGATATCCAGCCGACTGGCGTAGACGAGATCCACGTCACCGCCGGCCTGCGTCATGCCAGCGATGAATGCATCCAGCAGAACGGCCGTGTGCCCCTTTTCCATGCAGGGACTGCCATGGATGGCCATGACCTTGTGCATGTGACCCTCCTCTGCGCTCGAAAGCAGCGCCCTAGGTTGCGCCAATCCCCAGCCACGTCTCCGCGTTGCCGCCGAACCAGGCCGCCTCGGTCTCCGCGTTGCCGCCGAGCTCCCGCGTAAGCAGCTCGTGATCGCTCGCCATTCGCCCTCTGGCCTCGCCGATGTCGCTCGCATAGCTATCGCTTCCCCAGAGGAGTCGCTCTGCGCCCACGTAGGCCAGCGCCTTCTGGAGGGCCTCCGCGCGCCAAAGAGGCGGCGTGCCGGGCGTCGTATCGACCCACATCTGCATGGGCAGGCCCGTCTGATGAGCGCGCGCCCGGAACCGGCCTGCCACGGCGAGACACTCGTCCACCCAAGGCCAGCCGATATGGGCCAAGGCGAAGCGCAGCCGCGGGAAGTGGATGAACGCCTCATAGAACGCAGGCCGGCAGAAGCGGGATCCATCCAAATGCCCAAAGAGGATACCCGAATGGCACAGTAGCGGTACGCCCAGCTCCTCGACGCGCGCATAGACGGGGAACAGCCGCTCCTCGTAAGGGTACCAGTGATTCGGGATCATCTTCACCCCGCGAAAGCCGAGCTCGAGGATGGCGTGGTCCAGGGCCTCGATGGCATCGGGGCGATCGGGCTCGATCCACACAAAGGGGATCAGTCGGTCCTCGGCGCCGCGCACCGCTGCGGCGAGCCAGTCCGCCGCGTCTCGCATGTTGATCTCGTGGTCGCGGGCGTCCCAGTCGGGGGGCGGCGAGAGGATCACCGCCTTGTCGAGACCTGCCTCGTTCAGCCCTGCCAGCATCCTCTCTTGAGAGACATCCTGTTCCATGGCATGCACGTGCACGTCGATCCGCATCCTGTGCCCTCCTGTCTCGCACCCATCCAACAGGGTGATTCTAGACGCGGCTTTGCGCCCGCGCAATGCCTCGGACGACGCGGATGGGACGATTGGCCGATGGCCTTGGCATGGCGCCCCCTCGATCCTATGATGGATGCTGTCGTTGGCCTTGACGCGCATGATGAGGGCCGGCATGCCGCGTGCACAAGGAGACACCCTGCCCAAGCTATGATGGATGAGAAAGATAGGAGGCCATTGTGCGACAAGTCATCATCACCGGTCCGCGTCAGGCCGAGGTTGTGGACGTTGCCACGCCTAGGCCCGTCGAGAACTGGGCGCTCGTCCGCATCGAGATCACGCCCATGTGCACCGAGTACAAGGCGTGGCTGGAGGGTGGCCAGCATCGTTTTCTGGGGCACGAGGCCGTTGGCGAGGTCGTGGAGGTTGCCCAGCCCTGCCGTGTCAAGCCTGGCGATCGCGTGGTGGTCATGCCGATGTACCCTTGCGGCGTCTGCGACGATTGCATCGCGGGCGACTATATCCACTGCCAGCACACGGTGGAGCCCGCGGCGTTCACGGGACAGGAGACGGGCTGGGCCACCTATGCCCAGTATATCCTCAAGCCCGACTGGCTGCTCGCCCCCATCCCCGACGACATGCCCTACGAGCGCGCCGCGCTGGCCCTCTGCGCGCTCGGGCCGACGCTGGGCGCTCAGGAGCGGATGGCGGTGGATGCCTTTGACACGCTGCTGATCACCGGGGCTGGCCCTGTGGGGCTTGGCGGCGTGGTGAACGGCCTGTTCAGGGGCGCACGCGTCTTGGTGGTGGAAGGGCACCCATGGCGGGCCCAACGTGCTCGCGAGCTGGGCGCCGAGGCCGTCTTTGATCCCGCCGATCCCGACACGCTCTCCAAGATCATGTCGCTGACGGGAGGCCTTGGCGTGGACGCGGCCATCGACTGCGCCGGCGTGCCGGCCGCGCAACGGCTGTGCATCGACGCCACCCGACGGCTAGGCCAGGTCTGCTTTGTGGGGGAGTGCAGCCAGGACGTCACGTTGCAGGCCAGCCGCGACATGATCCGCAAGGGCCTGTCGGTGCATGGATCGTGGCACTATAACCTGGCGCTCTACCCGCGCATCCTGCAAGTCATCCGCCAGTCGCCCGTCATCGGCAAGCTTGCGAGCCACGTGTTTTCCATGGAGCAGGTGCAGGAAGCGTTCGCGGTCTGCGCTTCTCATCACTGCGCCAAGGTGCTCCTAAGGCCTTGGGACTAGGGACATATGCGCATCATTCGACAGGAGGCATCTAATGGGTGAGCAACCGAACGTCGTGTTCATCATGGCGGATCAGCTCGCGGCGGGATGCGTGGGATGCTACGGCAGTGGGGTGGACTCGACGCCCACGCTGGATCGCCTGGCTGCAGTGGGGGTACGCTTTACCCGAGCCTATGCGCACTCGCCCGTGTGCGCTCCCAACCGCGCCAGCATCCTGACGGGGCGTTCCACGGAGATTCATGGCATCGTCACCAACAACCTGCTCCTCGGCACGGAGGCCCCCACCTATCCGATGGTGCTGCAACGCCAGGGCTATCGGACCGGAGGGTATGGCAAGTTCCACCAGACGAGCATGCAGCTGCCGTTGCCCTCTGACTTTTCCTATTTGGGGTATGACGAGTCGATCCCGACGGAGGATCCTCGCCTCGGTCCGTGGCTGGACTGGATCGAGCGCGAGCATCCCAGCTACTATGGCCCGGCCCTAGCCACCTGCTGGACCATGCCCTACGTTGACCACTATGGTCCCGACGGGCGCGACCTACGTCCCCAGATGGAGGCTGCGCGCGCCGAGTTTCTCCAGCCGAGGATCGAGGCGTCTGGCTGGAACCTGATGTACACGCACCCTCTGCCGGCAGAGCTGAACCAGACGACGTACATCACCGACTGCGGGCTCGATTTCATGAGGCGGCACGTAGCGGAGCATCCCGACACTCCCTTCATGTGCAGCCTGTCGTTTGTCAATCCGCACGACCCCTACGATCCGCCAGAACCGTACGACACGATGTTCTCGCCCGACGAGATGCCCGACCCGCTTCCCACGGAATGGGAGGGCATCGAAGCGTTCGAACACCACCGGCATCACTTTCACCGGTTCGATGAGTTTGCCGCCGACGTGGGCCGGGTGCGTCGCATGCGGGCTCTCTACCATGGCTCCATTCGCCTCATCGACGACCAGATCGCGCGCGTGGTGCGCTTTCTAGAGGAGAACGGCCTGGCGGACAACACGGTCGTCTGCTTCACGACGGACCATGGCGACATGATGGGCGATCATGGCCTGATCACCAAGGGCATCATGCACTATGACAAGAGCGCGAGGGTGCCGCTGATCATGTGGGGCGACGGCGTGGCCCGAGGCTTCGTGAGCGACCGACTCACGACCTCGCTTGACATGTTCCCCACGCTGTGCGGCTGGGGTGGGGCTCCGGTGCTACCTCCGCATGAGGGCAGATCGCTGGTTCCCATCGTGCAGGGCGACGCTGACCCAGATCCCTGGGACGATGTAACCGTCCAGGTGCCGGGCGCCCGCAGCATCGTCACGGCCGAAGGTTGGCGGCTGAGCCTCATCGAGCGCGATCGGCGCGGCCAGATGTTCTACTTGCCCGACGATCCTGACGAGCAGCGCGATCTGTTTGGGCGGGTCGAGGTACAGGCGGTGCAGGCCGAGCTCATGGAGCGCCACGCCTATGCGTATATGCGTCCCATGGACACGTGGCGCTATGAGCGGTTGCCGCTATCGGACGGCCGGCGTGTCGTCCCTAGCCCGTCCCTCGGCTGGGCGATGCGACCTGCGTACCCTGATGCCGAGGATAGCGCGTAGGGGCACGGCATGTTGGGAAGCATAGCGGCCCCGGCATGGTCGGCCATCGCTACTCGTTCCATCGGCAACGCACCGCGATGCGTATGCCGGAGCACCTGATGGCGTCTGGGGTGTTGCGAGGCTATCCCTGACTATCCGGCCTTGACGGCCTCGTGGCGGGCCGCTATGATGCCAGCGTGTCTATCGTCACGCTGAAGGGAGCGCGATGCAGGGCTTGCGAACTCGCCAGGTCCACCTCGATTTTCACACGTCTGGAGCCATCGGCGACGTGGGCGCCGATTGGGACGCGCAGCACTTTGTGGAGACGCTGCAGCGCGCCCACGTGAACTCGGTGACCTGCTTTGCCCGTGGCCACCATGGCTATGTCTATTATCAGCCGACGCGCTTCCCCAAGCATCCCAGCCTGGCGTTCAACCTGCTTGGGGAGCAGATCGAGGCGTGCCATGCGGCCGGCATTCGTGTGCCCATCTATATCACCGTTGGCCTTGACGAATACGTGGCCGAGCGGCATCCCGAGTGGCTCGAGGTCAGTCCCGAGGGCAAGCTCGGCGGCAACAGCCCCATCGAGGCGCGCTGGAAAAAGCTCTGCCTGAACAGCCCCTACCTCGACTATGTCTGGGAACAGACCATGGAGGTCATCGAGCTCTTTGGCGATGACGTGGACGGCTTCTTTTTTGACATCATCCATCAGGGCGAATGCGTCTGCCAGCATTGCCGGCGCGATATGGTGGATAGGGGCCTACGGCCAGAGGTGTCGGAAGATCGGCAGCGCTTTGCGGCAGAGGTGTTGGAGCGTTACCGGCGTAGGTTCGGCCACGGCGTCACCCAGCTCAAGCCTGATGTGAGCGTCTTTCACAACGCCGGCCATGTGCCGCCGTCGTTCCGTCCCACGCTGGACACGTTCACCCATCTTGAGGTCGAATCGTTGCCCAGTGGCTGGGGTTACGAGCACTTTCCCGTCACGGGCCGCTATGCCCGCGCCTTGGGCAAACCCGTGTTGGGGATGACGGGCAAGTTCCACACCGCGTGGGGCGATTTCTGCTCCTACAAGAGCCAGCCGGCCCTCGCGTACGAGTGCCTGCAGATGGTTGCCAACGGGGCGGCCTGCTCCATCGGCGATCAGCTACCGCCGCGTGGACGCCTTGAGGAGGTGGTGTACGATCTGATCGGCAGCGTCTATGCCAAGGTGGAGGCGCTTGAGCCGTGGACCGAGGGGGCGGTGCCGCAGGTAGATATTGGGCTGTTTAACGTCGAGGCCGTGGGCTTGGAGGACGGCCGCGTGGACAGCGCCAACGCGGGTGCCCTGCGGATGCTCACCGAGGGGCATCAGCAGTTTGACGTGATCGACGGCGCGTGCGACTGGGCTGGCTACCGTGTCGTCATCTTGCCAGACAAGGTGCCACTGGATGAGGAGCTGGCTGCCAAGGTCCAGGGCTATCTGGATCAGGGCGGACGCATCCTTGCGAGCTACCGCGCGGGGCTCGAGCCGGGCGGCGATGCCTTTGCGCTGGACGCCTTTGGCCTGGGCTGCAACGGCGAGGCCGACTATGAGGCCGACTATGTGCGCCTGAACCAAGGCCCCCTCGAAGGGGCGTTGCCGGACGCGCTGCATGTCATGTACGAGCGCGGCATGGCGGTGCGCCCGCTCAAGGGCACGCGGATTCTCGCGGATGTCTATGCGCCCTATTTCGACCGGGCGTGGGATCATTTCTGCTCGCATCGGCAGACGCCGCCTGCTCACGATCAGCGCGCGGGTTATCCTGGCGTGACGCTGAACGAGGCCGGCAACGTGGCCTACCTAGCGCATCCGGTGTTCAGCGGGTATCGTCGCCAGGCGACGCCTTGGTACAAGAAGCTGGTACTGGCGACGCTCAAGGCGTTGCTGCCGGATCCACTGACCGTCACCGATGCACCGAGTACGGCCCAGGTGACCATCCTGCGTCAGGAGGAGCAACAGCGGACCGTCGTGCATGTGTTGCACTATATCCCCGAGCGGCGTGGGGTGGCGTTTGACGTGATCGAGGATGTCATCCCGCTCTATGATGTGGGCTTGGCGTTCAAGGCGCCCGAGCCGCCCGAGAAGGTGACGCTGATCCCAACGGGACAGCCGTTGCCCCATGCGTATCGGGATGGGTACGTGCATGTGACGGTGCCCGAGGTGCGAGGCCATCAGGCTTTGGTGGCAGAGTAGCAGGCGACGCTTGCGTCGCACGGGGGTTGCGGCCCCCGCGGCGTGGACGGCGTACCCAGCCCCGCGACAGACGCGGGAGACGCGCGGCCAACCCCCACCCCCCAGCCCCTCCCCCGCGAGAGACGCGGGAGAGGGGAGCAGTACAACCCCCGCGCCACAGATGGCGCGC
>CAYOBT010000088.1:0-8198 GCA_964402205.1 uncultured Anaerolineales bacterium | reverse complement strand
GGCCATAGGCCGTCAGCGTGAGCGTCTCCTTGTCGCCTGGCGCCAGAATGCCAGATGACGGCGCCAGCTCGACCCACTCTGCATCCACCGCGGCGCTCCAGCCGAGCTGCCCACTGCCGGCGTTGCCGATCTCTAGCGCAAGCGTCTCGGTGTCCGAGCGCTCGATATAGCGAAAATCCAGCGCGTCTGGCTCGACGGATAGCGCCGGCTTGAGCACGCGCAACCGAGCGGGAAGCTCGACCAGGCGCGCCTCTGAGACCAGGCGGACTGCAGCCTCGACCTCCGTCTCGCCATCGGTCGCGAGCGCCTCGAGGTCTGCGACCAGGCTCAGCGACGCCGTAGCGCCAGGCTCTACCTCGAGTTGCGCCGTGCGGGCGCCATCCGCAAACCCAAGCCATGGGACCAACGCGTCAGCTCGGGCGATCAGCAGAGCGTTGCCGTCGTTACGCAAGCGGACATCGCTGTGAGCACGCTCGTGAGGGCGAATGTCGCCAAAATCGATGGTCTCGTCGATCAGCACCAGTCGCGGCGCACGCAGCCGTGCGTGCAGCGGCAGAACGGCATCGCCGCCGTTGCTGCGAATCTGCAGAGCTCGATCCAGGTTGAGAGGGCCCGGAGCCATGTTGGCCGTGGAGAGGACCAGCTCAAGGTGGACCGTATCGCCAGCGGGGCAGATGAACCGATCGGGATTGACTCGGAGCCAATCGGCATAGCTGCGTGCCGATCCCCGCAAGTCGGCGTCGCCCGTGTTATGCAGTATCAGCACCGCGGTCAGCGTGTCGTCGGGATGGATGTCGCCAAAGGCGAGCGCGTCGGCGTCTAGCTGGAGTTGTGGCTCGGCTAGGAACACCTGCGCGGCGATCCGCGCTTGGCCACCATCGCTGTCGATCAGCAAGGCGTCATCCTGCGCCGTCAAGCCCGGCGATAGCCGTTCGCTTCGGAGGGACACGGGCAGGCGCACTTGTTGGCTGCCCATGCATTGAAACGCTTCGCGCTGCACCGCTAGCCAGGGCACGTTGGCAACGACCCGACCGGTCATCAGGCGTCGACCTCGGTTTTCTATTACTAAGATCTGTTGGATTTGATCGTCAGGTGTTTGTTGGCCAAAGTCTAGCTCTGGCGTCGCCACGTGCAACAGTGGGGCGGTGCGTATCGCTGCGCGCAGGCCAATGGACGCTTTGCCCGCATTGCTCTCGACCTCCACGGCGCGCTGGATGGCGACGTCTTCGCTGGGCAATTCGGTCGCGTTGATGGTTAGCAGCACGCGAGCTTGCTTGCCCGGAGCTAGTCGGAACGCCTGGTTGGGGGCGCTGACGCCGACGGTTCTGCTGATGACCCGTGCCTCAAGGGGCGCATCGCCGGTGTTGCGGACGCGAAGGGCGACCCGCTTGGTATCGGTAGGCCCCAGGTCCTCAAGGTGGATCTCCTGGGGCTGCACAGAGAGACGCGGCGTGCCCTTTGGCGTCGTGGTGGGCTCTGGCACGCGTCTAGGGGGGGCGGTAGCTGTCTCAGGCAAAGGGGCAGGCTCCTCGCCAGCCGCCACGTCCGCGTGCGACGGCCCAAAGCGATCATCGCGCCTGTACCCAAAGTCGGCCATGCTTGGCCCTTGTCGCTGCCGTGGTCGCGCTGCGCGCTTAGAGCTGGAGGCTGCGCGTGGTGCGCGCGCTGCAGCGGACTGACGCGCCCGGGTGAGCCAGTCGCTGACGGGCGTGGGCGCTTGCGTCTCGCCGTCGGCCAGAGCGCTATCTAGGTCCTGTGCCGTGGCAAAGCGTTCGTCGGCATCGCGATGGGCTGCCCGTGCAATGGTCCGCACCAGCTGGCGGGAGATGCCCGGCACAGCTCGCTGAAGGGAAGGGGCTCCTCGTGCGCCTTCCTCCAGCAGGACGCCGGCCAGCAGCGCGTACAGCAGGCGACCGACGGCAAAGATATCGCTGGCGGGCGCATACGGCGCCGTGTCGAGCTCGGGGGCGCCGTAGCCCTTGATGGTGCCATAGGGGCCGTAGGTGGGGTCTGTGCCCGCGAACAAGTGGCTGAGGCCCAGGTCCACCAGCCGCACGGTGCCGTCCGGCGTGACCATCGCATGGCCAGCCGAGAGGAACGGCGCATAGACCGGCTGCGGCAGGCTGTGCAAGTGGTCGAGCAGCGTGCAGATCTGACGACCCCAGTTGCGCGCCAGGTCAGGCGACACGGCCAGGTGCGCCGAGACGATGATCTGACCGAAGCTGAGCCCTGGCACCGCGTCCATCACCACATAGTGGTCACGTTCGCCCAGGAGGAGATCGTGGATGCTGACCGCTGCCTCGTGCTCGACCTGACGCCAGCGGTCCACGGCTGCGTGCAGACGTCGCGTGGCCTCACGACGCTCGTCAGCGCGAAAGAGGGCGATGGTGGAGAGCTGCTTGATGACATAACGACGGGATGCGTCGGTAGCGTCGTGGGCGGCATAGATGGCGCCGGTCCGCGAGGAAGCGATGCGCTCCAAGAGGACATAGCGATCGGCGATGGTGCGGCCGGTCTCGGGACCTTGGGGCCAGTCCGCGCTGGGATAGGGCATGCCGGCGATGTCGGCGCCGCACTGTGGACACACGAACTGGTGCCAGGAACGGATTGTGCCGCAGTGAAGACACGGCCAGGCGAGCGTGGCGCCGCAACTGGCGCACGCAGACGCGGAATCTGGGTTGGGTTCGCCGCAGCGAGGGCAACGCACCAGGTGGGATGCCATGGGTAACACGTCGTTTCTAGCTAGCAGTCGTACACGGGGTTGGCCGCATGACGAAAGACGAACCGACGCCAGGAGGGGCGACGAGGCGGCACGCCGTGCGAGATCGTCAACGAGACACTGATACGCTATTATAGGTTGTAGGTTGATGGTCTGTCAAAGATGCAGGCCCCTGACGACTGGCGAGCCCACGTGTCTTGGCAGATGGGCCTTTGACGGGCTTTCGGGGCGGTCCAAAGGGCCCAGAAAGGGGCAAAGGGCTTGACAGTCTCAACAGGATAGTATATGATTTATGCAACATTAAATCATATAATCGATCGAACCAAAGGAGCGCCATCCCATGACGATAGCCCCCCATCCGGAATCGGAATCCCCTGCGGACCTCGCGAACATTGAAACGGTCAACCAAGCCGCCGAGGCCATGCTCGCCGATCTCGAGCTCAGCCCGCTGACCCGGAGAACCTACCGCTACGGCCTGCAGGCGTTGGTACGCTATCTCCACATAGCGCGCGAGGATGACGCGGCTGCCGACGCTTTGGCGCCCATCGCGCTCGACGTCATCGACGAGGAGACGCTGGCCGGCCTCAACCGGTGGCTCCGCGAGGCGTATCCCGATCCTTCGCTCCCGCCTGATGAACGCGGCGGCGCCACGCGAACCAGCCGCACCTACCTGATCGCTGCCCGCCGCCTGATGAACTGGCTAGATCTCCGCGAGCTGCTGCCCGAGGGCGTCTCCTATGATCGGATGCTCCGCCGCATTGACCAGGGGCGCGGCACCCGACGCCGCGGCTACAAGCAGCGCAAGGTGGACCCTGAGGTGGCCGCGGTGATCACACACTACCTACGCAAGCCCTTGCCAAAGAAGCGTGGTAGCGCGCGCCGGCTCGCCCTGCTCCGGAATCGCGCGCTGATGTCGCTGCTCTATGATACGGGGATGCGCATCAGCGAGGCGTTGGCGCTGCGCCGCGAGGACGTGCTTGACGGCCGCGCCAGCCGCATTCGCCTCACCAAGACCAAGAATGGCAAGCCCCGCACGGTGTTCGTCCGTGACGAGACGCGCCAAATGATCCGAGCCTATGTGCGTGAGCGCGAGGATGACGTGTACGCGCCGCTGTTCGTATCGCACGGTCGTGGCAAGGGGACCGCCATCACGCCGTCGCATGCCTGGTACCTGGTCAAGCAGGCCGCCAAGGCGGAGGGGCTCTATGAGAACACATCCCCCCATTCCCTCCGGCACCGCCGCGCTCAGGATCTGCTGGACGAGGGCATGCCCTTGGAGTGGGTCGCGGCCTTGCTCGGCCACCAGCACGCCGACACTACCCGCACGGTCTATGCCTGGGAAACCGATGAGGACATGCTGGCCGACATGGTAGCCACCTACGGGCTGTCGCCATCCGAGGCTCTGGAAAAGCAACGAGATAAACTAGACTAGAAACAGATAAAGAATAGACAAGCGTATCTGCGGATCAACGAACCATAGCGTCTAGCCGCTCATGCGTTGCGACGCCAGGATGGCCGCTCCCACCGCTCCGGAGCGATCGCCAAGGCTAGCTGCGACGATGGGCGTGGCATCGATCGCCATGGGGTTGAGAAAATGGGGTCGGGCTGCCTCTCGCACCGGCTTCAGGTAGGCCTCGCCAAAGCGCTCCACCATGCCCCCACCCACCACCACCAACTCGGGGTCCAGCGTGTTGACGCAGTTGGCGATCAGGATGCCCAGGTAGTATTGGGCGCGCGAGACGGCCTTGCGCGTGATCTCGTCGCCGCTATCGTAGGCGTCGCCGATGATGCCCGACGACATGGTACCCTTGCCGGACTCGTGCCAGAGCTCCATCGCCGCGCTGGTAGCGCCCCCCTCCACCGCCTCGACGATGGTGTGCTCGATGGCCGAGCGGCTGCAGAGGGCCTCGGCGTGACCGGCCTGCCCGCAGCCGCACATGGGCCCGCCGTCGAGGATCACGGTGTGCCCGATCTCGCCGGCCGAGTTGTTTGGGCCGACTCGCAGCTTGCCGTCCAGGATGATCCCGCCACCGACGCCTGTTCCCACAAAGATGGCGACCAGGTCGTTGGCTCCGACACCCGCGCCAAACGCGTGTTCGCCCACGGCACCGACATTGACGTCGTTGTCCAGCACGATAGGCACCGGCAGCAGCGCGGAGAGTCGCCGTGTGAGCGGATAGTTGTCCCACGTGGGGCCCAGATTGGCGCAGCGCACCACGACGCCTTCCTCGGGGATGATGGGACCCGGCACGCCGATCCCGATGGCGGCTACTTTTTGGGGTTTGAGCCCCGCGGCGTCCATGGCCTCTTGCGCTGTGCGAGCCATCCGCTCGACGACGACATCGGCGCCGCGGGCGGCCTTGGTCTTGCGCTTGGCCGTCGCGAGGACCTTGCGTTTTTTGGCGTCCACGACGGCGGCAAAGACGCTGGTACCTCCCAGATCAAGCCCGATGCAGTAACGAGCTTTCTTCTTGCCCACGCCAAGCCTCCCCCTGATGATACCCATATCAGACCAGGACGATTCTACCTTGTGGAGGCTAGAGGTCAAGACCGTAGAGGCCGTGCCTCCTTGCCAGCAGGCGCCTCGGTGGCTAGGATGATCCTATGCTGTGCTATGCGATCTGACGGGGTAGAGTGGATGAAGCATCATGCGACGATGCCGCGGCTTTTGCCATGGCTGCTGTCATTGGGATTGCTAGGCTGTGCGGGGCTTGGCGGCGACACGCCGACGCCCACTGCGGATGCCTGGGATATGTGGGATCAGTCCTACGTGTCTGTCACGGGGCGGGTCGTGCCCGTGGAACGCGCTGAGCTGGCCTTTCTGCAGCCGGGCCGCGTTCTGGACGTGCTGGTACAGGAGGGAGACCAGGTTGAACCCGGCCAGTTGCTGGCTCGCCTCGACGACGCGCAGCGCCTAGCCGCCGTCGCCCAGGCTGAGGCGGGCGTCGCCCAGGCTGAGGCCCAACTCGCCCAGTTGCAGGCTGGCGCCCGCGAGGAGCAGATCGCTGTGACCCGCGCCGCCGTGGCGCAGGCGCGCGAGGCCGTGGCTAGCGCCGAGCTGGGGATCGCCTCGGCCGAGGACCAGGTCGCCATCGCCGAGGCGGGCCTCCAAGCCGCGGAAGCCCAGTTGGCGCAGGTGGTGAACGGCCCCCTCCCCGAGGAGATCGAGATCGCTCGCCAGCAGGTGGAGCTGGCCAAAGCGCAGCGCTATGCCGCCCAGGCCCAGCGAGACGCCATGGGTGGGCTGCGCGATGCTGCATCGGGCTCGTACGAGTTGGGGCTCTATGAGGCCGCAGAGGGTAACGCCTTTGCCGCCGAGAACCAGGTGACGATCGCTGAGCTCCAGTATCAGTTGCTGAAGGAGGGCGCTCGCCCCGAGCAGATCGCTGCGGCAGAGGCCCGGGTCGCCCACGCCCAGGCCTCGCTGGAGGCCGCCCGCACCGCGGTAGACGTCGCCAAGGGGCAACGCGACGCGGCAGAAGCGGGCCTTGCCCAAGCCGAGGCGCAGTTGGCCTTGGTGATGGCTTCGGCCACCCCAGAGGAATTGGCCTTGGCCCAGGCCGGCGTCGCTCAGGCAGAGGCGGCTCTGGAGCAGGCCCAGGCGGCGCTCAGCCAGGCCCGGCTGACGTCGCCCATCGGGGGAACCGTCGCGCACGTGGACCTTCGGGTGGGCGAGCTGGCCCAGACGGGCATGCCGGTCATCTCGGTGGGCAGCCTGGACGCCTTCCAGATCGAGACCACGGACATGGACGAGATCGACGCGGCGCGCGTCAGCGTCGGTGATACAGCGCAGCTCCTATTCGACGCCCTCCCCGAGCTGGAGGTCACGGGCACCGTCAGGAGCGTCGCGCTAAAGGCGGGCGCGGGGCTGGGCGGCACCGCCTATCAGGTCATCGTCGCGCTGGACGGCCCCGCCGAGGGCCTGCGTTGGGGGATGACGGCCAGCGTGGATATCGTCGTGGACGATGGGGTCGAGTGACGCCATGGCCATTGAAGGCGAGACCAGCCAAGGGGGCAAGCAGCCGCTCATCCGCGCAGAAGGGCTGACCCGCATCTATGGGCAGCAGGTCCAGGTCTATGCCCTGAACGAGGTCAGCTTTGAGGTCCAGCAGGGCGAGATGGTCGCCGTCATGGGACCATCGGGTAGCGGCAAGTCCACCTTGCTCAATATGATTGGCGCGCTGGACCGCCCCACCCACGGACGGGTCATGCTCAACGGCCAGGACCTCGCCAAGGTCCGCGACCTTGATCGGTTCCGGGCGCGCACCGTCGGCTTTGTTTTCCAGATGCACAATCTCATCCCCACGCTCACGGCCCTGGAGAACGTCGAGGTCCCCATGCGCGGGCAGATCGCCTCGGCGCGCAAGCGACACGCTCGCTCGCGGGAGCTTCTGGCGCTGGTCGGGCTCTCTACGCGGGAGGATCACCTGCCCAGCCAGCTCTCGGGAGGGCAGCGGCAGCGGGTGGCCATCGCGCGGGCCCTCGCCAATGATCCCTCGCTGATCCTCGCCGACGAGCCCACCGGCAACCTCGATAGCGTCAGCGGGGAGGAGATCATCGCGCTACTACAGCGGCTCCATCGCGAGGAGGGCGCCACCATCTTGGTCGTAACCCACGATCGTAACGTCGCGCGGGCTGCCCAGCGCATCCTGCTCATGAGCGACGGCGCCATCGCCGATAGCTACCTGGTGCGCGATCCCCTCACCGAGGACCTGCGTTCGTTGGCGCGCAGCGAGCTCGGCCAGCGGATCATCGCGCGAGATACGGCGGCGCTGTCCGACACTCCCTTTGCCAAGGACGGGGCCCTTACCGAGACGGCCGAGCGCCTCTCACGCGAGCTCCAGGATCTGCTCTAGTGAGGCCGTCGTGATCCTCAAGGGGCTTTGGCGGCGGAGAACCCGGACGCTCACCACGCTGCTTGGCATCGCCATCGGCATCGCGGCCATCGTTGCCCTGTCGGGCCTGGCGCAGGGCATCACCGACAGCTACCTGGAAGCCACCAGCGCCTCGGATGCGCACCTCGTCCTACAGGCCGTGCAGGGCGAGGGGCAGGCGTTCACCTTGGGGACGCCGTTCGACGCTTCGCTGCTCGATCACATCGAGAGCCTGCCCGAGGTACGCGCTGCCGATGGCATCCTCTACCATCTCGCGCGGGTGGAGGGCTTGCCCTTCTTTGTGGTTTTCGGCATGGATCCGCGGGGCGTCGCGATCACCCGCTACAAGATCACGGACGGCGTTCCCTTGTCCGAGGTGCGTAGCCGACGTGGCGGTCGTCCGATGCTGCTCGGCAATGTGGCGGCCGACAAGCTGGACAAGGGCGTCGGCGACGGCGTGCGCATCGGCGAGAGTCGCTTCCGCGTCGTTGGCATCTATGAGACGGGCCTGTCGCTGCAGGATTCGGGCGGCGTCGTGTCCCTGAGCGATGCCCAGATGCTCGCGGGCATGCCCAACCAGATCATCTACCTGGGCATCCTGCTGC
>CAYOBT010000087.1:0-8268 GCA_964402205.1 uncultured Anaerolineales bacterium | reverse complement strand
GGTCCGGCGCCGCGTACGGAGACATTCGGGCTACGGTGGTCCGCGTTCGACAACCCATTTGTGAGCACCGGAAGACTGGGGCAAGATGAATGGCTTGCACGGCACGCCATCAACCAGGACTCGGCGGAGCGCGCGGCAAGGCAATTTATCTGGGCCATACCGTTCGAGCCTCTTGACGTGGATCTCACGCACCTGGACCCCGCGGTGATCGTCGATCGCCAGCACGGCACAAAGCGCGCATCGGTGCCGCCTGACACTATCGGCATCGCGGTTGGCGTGGATACTGGAAAGAAGCAGCTGCATTGGTCGGCGCATGCCGCACTGGCGGACGGCTCGGATGTGGTGATCGATTACGGCGAGCAGAAGACAAACTTGGAAGTGCTTGGCACGACAAAGGGACTGATTGACGCGTTGGAGAAGCTGAACGCGTACTTCTCGGCTGGTTGGTCGGACAGCAATGGCAATCGACGCATGCCGGACCAGGTCTGGATTGATTCGGGGTATGCCGAACACCAGGAGGGTGTCTATGCGTTTTGTCGGCGTGCGGGCCACACCGTATACCGGCCGACGAAAGGCAACGGAAGCAGCGTGTACGGCGGTGGAGGGGGGTATCTGGCGCCTCGACTCAAGTCGGAGTCCGTGCGTTTGATCGGACGCGGATATCACGGGATATGGCAGACGAAGCGGCAAGTGCTGCTTATTCATGTTGACGCTGACGCCTGGAAAGCGGAATTTCAGTCACGCCTGAAGATGCCGCCGGAGCAATCTGGGGCGATCCGCCTATACGAGGTTGCTGATCCAGCGGAACACGCGGACTGGGCCGCGCAGGTGTCCGCGGAGCGGCAAGTGGAAGCCTGGAAGGAAGGCAAGCGTGCGTCCGTCAAATGGGAGCAAATTCGCCGAGCCAACCACTGGCTTGACGCGGGGTATCTCGGATCGGCGGCCGCTGAGTACATCCGCGAGCATGGCACGGATAAGCCGCAGGGGGCATGGAAACCGAGCGGCAACAAGAGCGGCTGGTTCAACCAGCAGAGGAGGCGTCGATGATGGACGTAGCTACTGGCCCGGCTTGCCCGAGATGCGGATGCAAGGACACGGATGTGTTGCGTAGGCCAACAACGGAATCGCGATCCTGGTTTGGTGCCGGAGAGGCCAGGTGCAGCCATTGTCGACTACGGTTTCATTTCCACGCCACGACATCACCTCCGATTGAGTCGCAGTCCCCACCGATTGAGTCGCAGGCCCTGCCGATCAATGGCACGCGCCCGAAGTTCCGCGTGTTCCTATGTGGCGAGTGTGGGGGGAAGTGCAGGGTTGCTCGCACGCGTGACGGCATTCGCTCTTACAAATGCGCCGACTGCGGCCGCATTTACAAGGTCGTTGGCGAAGAGACGGTCGAACTGCGCGATTGATGTAGTGGATAGATAGTATCCTACGACTATCCTGCATGGTTAGCCGTGTCTGCTACGATACGGCCATGACAACTGCTACCGAGATAAACACGCTCTATTCCGCCGCGTCCGCCGCAATGGCATCCGGGGAGTGGTCTACTGCCATCACGTCACTTATGCAGATGCAAGCAGCTCTGGCGGCCACACCAAACGCCTCACGTGGAGGATCCGGAGGGAAGCAGTCGTACGAGTTCGACCGCGCCCACGTCAACGACCTGATAAACCAATGCCGTCGACAGCTGGCAAGCACCATTTCGTCCGGCCCGTTTCAGCGGACCAAGGTGACGTATGAGAGGGCCACATGAGCGTATCCGACGCGATGCGAAACGCGGATAACGGTATCCGCACCCGACGGGGTAAGCCCGAGTCGATTCCGCGTTGGATGGATGCCAATCGGTACTGGGAAGCCGCAGAGACCACGCGACTCAATCAGGCACACTGGACGCATGCCGACGACGAGTCAATCAATACGTGGCTGATGGAGCACCTGGGGACGCTGCGGGAGCGATCCATTTATGAGTGCCGCAACAACGGCATCGTGCTGGGGATGCAGAACACGCATTCCGAAGATATCGTCGGCCAGGACGGTCCCACGCTGCAAGTGCTCAGTGACGACGACGCCTACAACGATACGCTTGAGCGTACCTGGCGAGACTGGTTTTCCGCTCCGACGACGCGGTCAAACATCTCCGGTGCCGCGATGATGAAGTTGTGGGTGCGAAACCTATGGCGGTGCGGTGAATACATCGCACGGATTGTCACCGATCCAAATGCCGACGGTCCGATCTCCATGCGGCTATGGCCGTGCCACCCCCGACGACTTGCCACGCCGATAACGGCGCTGGGAAACGACAACATCGTCATGGGGATCGAATTCGATCAGTTTAGCCGCCCTATTCGGTACTGGATCGATGACCAGGCCGGCATGGGAACCAGCGGCACCACCACCACCTCCCAGCCCTGGCCGGCGGACCTGATCCTCCACGAGTTTTTACTGGAAGAAGAGGACCAGGTGCGTGGTGTCCCGCTCCAGGCTACGGGATTGCAGCCCTCGGCCGATCTCCGCGACTACGACGACCAGGTGCAGGACGCGGCCAGGCAGATGGCGGACCAGGCGGTGCTGCTCTACACGACCTCGCCCGACGCGCCGTACTGGGAAATGCCCGAGTCAAGTACCGTCCAGCGTCGCACGATCAACATGGCTCCGCCGCACTGGCAGCCATGGGTGAATCCGGCGACACAACCACCGGTGCAATATCCGGATTATCGTGCCGAGCGGCAGATCGAACTGGGGCGCCCCGTGGGAATGCCTCGCCTAATGGTACGACTGGACGCCTCCAAGCATTCGTGGGCTTCGGCCCGCCTGGACATGACCACGTACAAGCGTGCGGTCGGGTGCCTGCAAGCGTGGTTCTCCGGGAGCGAGAAGTCGACCGGCGTATTGAATCGACTTGTCGACGAGGTAGCGCGTGAGGGCCGTTACACGGTCCCAGGACTACGACGCAGGCCGGACGTGGTGGCCTACCAGTGGTCGTGGCCGCAGTTGGACGACGTGGAGCCGGTCAAGACCGCACAGGCGAATGATATCGACCTGCGATCCAAGGTGAAAACATTGACCGATATCCTGACCAGCAAGAAAAAAACATTGGCGCAGCATATCGAGGAAATGCGGCGGGAGCGTGACGCGTTTGAAGCCGCTGGGCTACCGCTGCCGGCACACCTGGCAGCCGTGCCAGTCGGCGTGCCGATCGGCGGCGGAGAGGAGGACGAATGAGCACATTCCAGCCATACGACGGTTGGCGTGACCATGTATCGGTGTTGCCCGAGGACGGAACGCGTGGCGACATGCTCACGCGAGACATGCAAGTGCGCGCGGCAACGGTCAATGAGGAGTCTCGCTCCGTCGAGGCCGTGCTTTCCACGGAATCACGCGTCGAAGTGTATGACTGGCGACGCGGAGAAATCATCGAGGAGGTTCTGGTTGCCGATGCGGCGGATGCTCCGCGTCAGCTGCCGCTTCTTAATACGCACAGCCGCTACTCGATCGACGACGTGCTTGGCAGCGTGAAATCGATCAGGGTGGAAGACGTTGACGGAACGCGTGCCATCGTCGGACGCCTGGAGTTCGCCCAGGACGACCAGGACGCCGATCGTGCGTGGAACAAGGTGCGCCAAGGCCACCTGACCGACGTGTCGGTTGGCTACCGCGTGGTGGAAGCCACGGAAGTTGAGCCGGGCAACACCGCTTCCGTCGGGGGGCGCGAATACAAAGCAGGCAAGACGCGTTTGCGAATCGCCACGGCGTGGCGCCTGCGTGAGGTTTCTGTTGTACCGATTGGTGCCGATCAGGCAGCCAAAACTAGGAGTGACCCTCTTATTCAAGGAGCTATCAGGATGCCTGAAGCACTACGAAAATACCTCGAAAGCATCGGGCTTCGAACCGAGGCGACCGATGGCGAAGCATGGCAGTTCCTCGCCGGACTCGAAGGCGAGCAGCGAACCGAAGCGGCACGGCAGCTCGCCGGTGATCCACCGCGGGATAATGGTGACGATGATCCGCAGCGAAACGACGATCCGCCGCCGCCTCAACCGGCAACCATTGCCGAGTTGCGGGCCGAGGCCGGCGACGCCATCCCCACCGACATGATCCTCCAGGCGGCTGAACAGAACGCGACACTCGAGGAAGCGCGGCGTCTGTTCCTGGAGCACGTGCGAACTCGGCAGCCCGAGCACAATCGTGCTCCCGCCGGCCACAGCCGAAGCCACGAAACATCGTGCACCGTGCGGAGCCTGGCCGCCGGCATGCTGATTGCCTCCGGCCACGATCCGGTTGGGGTGCGAATGCACGACGCACGAAGGCTGCGACGATCCGAGGCCATCACCGAGCGTGACGCGGACTTCGGCGACGAGTTCCGCCAGCTATCCGCCGTCGACCTGATGCGTGAGTGCGTGCGATTGGATGGTGGACGGGCACCGCGCGACCCGGAAGATGCGATCCGCGAAGCGGTCAGCGGTACGTCGTTCGACCGTGTGTTCACCACGAACATCTACGCGGAATTGATCGCGGGATGGGAAGAGGAAGGCGACACGACGGGATGGTGCCAGGAAGAGGATGTCCCCAATTTCCTCGAGCAGGAAGACATCACGCTCGACGCTCAGGCCGGTCTGGATAAGCACGCCAAGGGCGGCACCGCGAAGCACGCCACGGCCGAGGACAACTACGAGACCTACAAAATGCACAGGTTCTCGAAGCAGTTCGTGGTCGATGAGATGGACATCATCAACGATCGCCTCGGCGCGTTGCTGACGATGCCTCGTGAGCTGGGCATGGCCGCCAGGCGTGTACGGCCGGATATCGTGTATGCGGTGCTCTTGGCCAACGGCACGTTGACCGCAACCGGCGGCGCGCTGTTCAACTCGACGGCTGAAACCACCTCGGGTGGTCACGCCAACCTGGGCAGCACGGTGCTGGGTTCATCCGGCCTCAAGGCGGCCATCACCGCCATGATGGGGCGTCGCATTGGCACCGGGCGCAATGCCAAGGTGATCAACATTCGGCCTCGATTCCTGATCGTCCCTCCGGACCTGAAATTCACCGCCGAGGAGCTGACCACCTCGGCCAGGCTGTTTTACACCGGGGACACGGACGCGATCTTTCCTGACGTAAACGTCCTGTCGAGTCAGGGATTGATGGTCGTGACCGAGGCACGCATCGACGCGACCGGCGTCACGGACCCCATCAGCGGCACCGCCTACACCGGATCGGCGACCAACTACTTCCTGGCCGCTTCGCGTCGCACCGTGAAGGTGTTGCGGCGGCGTGGCACGGGTGGTGTTCCCCAGCTGCGGCGGCGTGAACTGCAGGCGGGTCAGTGGGGGCTGGCGTGGGATATCAAGCACGATGTCGGCGCGGCGGCCGTGGACTATCGCGGACTATACCAGGGCAACAGCTGAGGCTGTGTCTTCCATTCGTAATTAGGAGATAAACACAATGGCTCAAACAGCCGAAGCGATTATGCTCGCTGCTCCTGGCGGATTGGTGACTGAGGAAGTTACCGCGCCTGCCGATGGTGCATCGGGCCAAGTGATTCAACTGGCCGACGGCCGCGCGGCGGTGGTACTTGGGGCTGATGCCTCCAGTTCGGCCTACTCCTCGGGCGACACGATCAGCGTGGCAACGAACGGTCGCTGGCGAGTGCTCAAGACGGCCTCGATCAACCTCCTGGAGGGAGGCAAGGTCTACTGGGACCGATCGGCGAATAAAGCCGACTTCCACGCGGCCAGCGGTGACTTCTTCCTCGGCAAGTGCGCCGATGATGCCGCCGCGGCCGACGCCACGGTGGACGTGGACCTCAACGTCGAGCCTCGCTATCAAATCGAGCTTGGCAAGACGACATTTACCTCGTCCTCGACAGACGGGCTTGGCGTGCTGCAGAACACGGTCGGGTCGCACATCTATACCATGGCATTCGACGCCGTGGCGGAAGTGGCCATGGCCGCACTGCTGTCGGATGACTCAATCCCCGTAGCCGATCTCGGTATCGCCGAGTTCCGCCTCGCCGTGTACGACAAGGGCGACGATGCCGCGCTTGACATCAACTGGGGGCTGGCCAACGCGACGCATGCGACGGACGCGGATTCAATCACGGAATCCGTCTTCTTCCACGTTGATGGCAACGCTACCACGTTGAATGCCGAAAGCGATGACGGCACGACCGAGGTGGCGGCTACCGACACAACCAAGGAAGCGGCTGACGACACCTATGTCGAGTGCTGGATTGACTGCCGCGACATCGACGACATTCAATTGTACGTCGACGGCGTAAACGTGCTTCCGGCTTCGGCCTTTAAGCTGGACAAGGCGACCGGCCCGATGAAGTTGCTGGTGCATATGGAGAAGACCAGCAACGATACGCCCGCTGACGTACGCGTGGACTTTGCCCGGATGCGTTCCACCGATTTGGCCAGCTGATGACCGTCTTTGATGATATCTACGATGCGACCGTCTCGCCAAACTGCAATGTCGTGTTTGGCGAGACGGTGACGCTTTCCCGCGGCGAGAATTCCACCGCTGGCATGGCGGCATCGTGGATCGGTCAGAGTTCGGAGATTCAGACGATCACGCGAATGGGGGTTAAAACATCATTCATCGATCGTGAGTGGCTCGTGGCGAAAGCGGATTTCGTCATTGACGAGTCGGCGGTGGAGCCGGCTGCCGGCGACCGGCTTGTCGATACGGACGGGGTGACATGGGAGGTGATGAGCCAGCCCAATATGCCGGCGGCGGAGAGTTACGGCGGCGGCCTGGAGTGGCTGCTGCGAACGAAGAGGATTGCCACGTGATCAGCGTGAAGACGAACTTGACGACGTACCTTCCCAGGGTCCAGCGGGCCGTGAAAAAGGGTACGTTCACAAGTTTGACCCACGCGGGCCGTGCCATCCGCAAGACCGCGCAGCAGTCGATGCGCGAGGCGAAGGGGCCGTCTCCTCCAGGCACGCCGCCGCATGTCCACACGGGACGACTTCGCCGGTCCATCCTTTACGCGGTGGACAAGCAGAACGATGAGTTGGTTGTCGGCCCGTCCTACAACATGGTCAAACGCGGCGGGCGCCCGCCGTGGTTGGCGCAAATGCTCGAGTACGGCGGCACGTTCCAGCGTCGATTGACGCCGAAACGCAAACGTCGCGGCCGCCCACGCAAAGGCGAAGAAGTTCGCACGGTATCGGTGACTTATCCGGCTCGCCCGTTCATGGCGCCGGCATTGCAAAAGAACCTGGCCCGCTTTCACCGCGAGTGGCAAGGGGCCATAGGATAGGAGCCAAGTCATGGCGAAAAAACGAGCGGGATGGGAACGGAAGATATATCGCGGAACTGCCGGGTCGACGGCGGCCACGCACATCGACACGCATGTCGGCGACATCAACATCACGCATTCGCACGAGTACAACGAGACGACCGATCGCGGCGACGGGTCCGCCGTCCCCAAGATGACACAGCAGCTCGTCAAGCAGTCGGCTGAGATCACGTTCACCATGCAGTACGAGGACTCCGAATCGCACATGGTGGCATTGCTCGCGGCCTCTCAGGCCGGCACGCCGTTGGCGTTCAAGTTGGAGCGGATCGCGTCTGGCGTGACCGAGTTCGATGGTGACTGCTACATCGACTACGAGTCGCCGGGCGAGTTGAGCGGCGGCCAGGTGGTGACATTCACCCTGCATCCGACGGACGACGGAGGCCGAGACTGGAGCTTCACATGATCCGGATCACTAAAGACACGCTGCGGCAGCTCAACGCCGCGGCTGGAAAACTCGACAGCGACAGCGGCAAAGTGTTCGCGGGGTTCGTCGGCGCGCTCGACATGGCGGACGGCCTCTATCACGGGGAGCTGCGGTATGAGGAGCCGGGGGACGATCCGCCGGAAGCAACCGTATCAATTCAGCACATTCTGTCGCCGACGGAACTACCTTCGGTCGACCCGCTCGAGGAGGACGATTAACCAATGGCAACGCACAATCTCAAGATGAGCGTGTCGGGCTCTGGAGTAACACGCGAGCAAACCATTGCCAACACGCAGGGCGGCGTGGCGTTGATTGACGGTGAAACGGTGTCGACTGGCGAGACCGATCACGAGATCAATTTCGATCTTGACGTATCGGCATGCAAGAGCTTCTATCTCGAGTCGGATCAAGACGTGACGTTCGAGACGAACGACGGAAGCGCGCCGGACAACACAATCGCGCTAAAGGCGGACACGCCGTACGTCTGGCATACCGATGCCTACGATTCGTTTCTGCTTGACACCGATGTCACCAGCGT
>CAYOBT010000086.1:0-8397 GCA_964402205.1 uncultured Anaerolineales bacterium | reverse complement strand
GCGGCTGTGCGCAGGCCCCACCTGTGTTCTCTTCCACCATGGGCAGGTTCCTGATAGTATACGGCGTCCTTCGATCATCGGCGTAGGGTCTGAAGGTACCTTCACAATGGGCCAGAATCGCCGTATCGGTAGCAAAGTCGATGCTATAGTCGCCCAGAAGGCCGGCGCTGCCGGTGATCCACAGGCCTAGCTGCTGCGTGAGCAGACAATCCACCAGCGTCTCTGAAGCGGCCGCGATGCCATCCGTCAGAAGCTGCGATGTGGAAAGCCCTTGCGACGCGATGCCCTTCGTATTGGCCTCGTCATACCCCAAGGGGGGCCAACCAAAGCCCTCTGTTGTGATGGCCTGGCAGCCGGTTTCGTTCATGAGGTCTTTCATCGCGAGATAGAGCTTGGCCGACTTGAGCACCTCGCTCTCATTGCTGCCGCGAAGCGCGACCGCACCCCTGATCCACTCCTCTGCGATCTCCTGCGCGTCTGCCTCGCTCGCGCTGGCCACCTTCTCGAACAGGCGCTGTTGCGGGACGGCCACAAGCTCCGCCCCAAAGACCTCCCGGAGATTCTCCACATAGACTTGCTCGTATGCGTGTCTGGTCGAATCGAGCTGCTCGTTCATCGGCTCAAAGTAGCCAAGCGGAGGCAGGTCCGTGACGACCAGAACGCGTAGCCGTCTCATCCTGCTGACGGCATCGATCAGCCGCAGCTTGCCCGTGATGTCGGCGATTCTCCGTGCATAGACCTGAGGATCCTTGTCGCGATAGCGAACCGGCAGACACGATGTGAGAACCTTTCGCCCCTTGAAGGCATGGAACGGAACGGTAGGGCACCATCCCAGTAGCGGCTCCACTGCGATCGTGGGCAGCGGCTGCAACAGCGCATCCGGAATCTCGTGGTGAGGCGCCGCAAACACGAGCAACCCTTCCAGATCTGCCTTCTGCCTATGCACCTCCCGGATCGCCTCTTCGGCCGTTAGGGGCTCACCGGTCCCCACGAGCTCAACCCGAGCACATTCGTCACGAAGCCTTGCAAGGATGTCGTCGTTGGTCATCACCGGGGCGTCGGCATGCATCCTTCGGTAGGCATCGAACCCTGGAGGCGAGGAAAACAGCCCTGGAGAGTCCCCGCGTAGAAACGCCACATAGACCCTCGTCTTTTCCGTTCTCGAGCCAACCATGATCCACTTCCTTCCAATTGAACAAGAACAGAACGAGTACGTGAACCTCGCAGTCGATCACACGTGTTGCGGCCGAGTCATCGGTCTTCAGCTCGCATGGTCGTCCTGTGGGTACAACGCCATCGGCAAAGCCAGAGGGCAGCCCAGATGGCTACGGGTATCAGCGCCCCCTAGCTAAAGTATCCTCGGTACCGCTCCAGAGCCTGGCAGATCGCCTCCACGTTCTCCAGCGGGACGTCGGGGCCGACCTCTGCCTTGAGCCAGAGCCCGCCCTCTGGCGCGCCCAGCTTCTCCACGGACTCTCTCACATGGGCGTCGATGTCTTTGGGCGTGCCAAAGGGGAACATCTGTCGATCCAAGTCGAGATCGATGCACACGCGACTCTTGGCCACCTCGGCGAGCGCATCCAGGCCGTTGGCCCCTACCTGCGGGTTGACGACACTCACGCAGCAATCCATCAGATCGGGGATGATCTCCAGGATATGGCCATCGGTGTGCATGTAGACATAGCGGCCAGAGTCACACACCGGCTTGTAGATGGCCGCGAAGCAAGGCTTCAGATACTTGCGCCACTTTCGTGGGCTCATGGGCAGGCTGAGCTGCATGCCCAGATCATCACCAAAGTAGACGATCTGGTCCTCATCGGTCAGCGTTTCCAGCCGTAGCGCCACCTGACGGAGATTGTACTCCAGCACGACGTCGATGAGCATCTGGAGCTCTGGCGGCTCCTCGGCAAAGTCCATCATGATCTCCTCGAATCCGCGGAGATCGGCGAGGCGGAGGTACATAAAGCCGTGGGGGAGCCCAGCGTCCTCTACGGGTGGCTTGAGCTTGTGCACATCCGCCCGCGTGGGTACCGGATGCTTGGTGACAATCGCCTCCATCCCGTGCGCCACGTTCTCCCAGACGCAGCCCCACGCGTCGACATGGGTTCCTTCCACATACGTGCCTGACACAGCATCATAGTCCCGCTTGTCACGCGTCTGATCACCAAAGATGATCGGGTGACGGTCGACGATCTCCTGTAGCGCCTCTCGATGTTTCATCCAGGCTGCGGGCAGTATGCTCACGCCCACCGGAATGGCATCCGGGTGGTCGAACGTCAGCGCCTTGATCCTATCCTCATACAATCCCATCCATCATCTCCCGTTCTATCAAGAAACGGCTCGGCGTCGACGAAAGGTCTCTACTAGCCCTTGATGCCCGTCATCGTGATGCCCTGAATAAAGCTCTTCTGGGCAAAGAAAAAGATGACAATGACAGGGGCGATCATCATCGTCGAGGCCGCCATGAGCATGCCCCATTCCGAGCCATGATCACGCACAAAGACCTGCTGACCCAAAGATAGCGTATACTGCATTTTGTTGCTCAGGTAAATGAGCGGTCGCATATAGTCGTTCCAAGCCCCCATAAAGGCAAAGACCGAAACCGTTGCCAAGGCTGGCGTCGCCAAGGGCATCATGATACTGATCCAGATCCGAAATCTGCCACAGCCATCGATGAGCGCGGCGTCCTCCAGATCCATGGGGATCGTCATAAAGAACTGCCGCATCAAGAAGATAAAGAAGGGGCTCCCAGCCAGCGTGGGCACGACCAGCGGCCTGAACGTGCCAATCCATCCAATCTTGGAAAAGATAATGTAGGTGGGGATCAGGGTCACGACGCCCGGCAGCATCATCGTCGAAAGGAGGATGAGGAACAAAAGGTCTCTTCCCGGAGCTTGCATCCTCGCAAAGGCATAGGCCGCCAAGGAGGACGTGACCATGGCCCCGAACAGAGACGGTATGACAATGCGGATGGTGTTCAGCAGATACTTGTGCATCGGCGCATAGAGAAAGACATCCACATAGTTGCGCCAGATCCATGGATCGGGAATGAGCTCAGGCGGCCACTTGGCCATCTGGCGCGACGACTTGAGTGACGTGGAGATAAGGAACACTAGAGGAAAGATAAAGAACAGCGCTCCTGCCATCAGCACCAGATGGGAAGCTACGCGCCGAGCAGTTTTTCGCGCCGTAGATCCCCGGAACGTGCTTGTCGTCATTGGCCTGCCTTCCTTTCCGCCTCATAGTACACCCAGAACGAAGCCGTCTTGAACTGCAGGATGGTTAGCGCAAGGATGATGACGAATAGCACCCAAGCCATCGCCGAAGTATAACCCATCTTGAAGAAGACAAATGCGTTGCGATAGATGTAGATCAGGTATACCAGCGTCGAGTTGACCGGCCCGCCCATGCCATCGGTAAGCACAAACACCACGGCGAACACCTGGAAGGTGCTGATGATATTCATGACCAGGGTGAAAAAGATGGTCGGGGTCATGAGCGGCAGCGTCACATTCCACAGCTTGCCCCACCTCCCGGCGCCGTCGATCTCTGCGGCCTCATAGAGCGACTCGGGGATGTCCTGCAAGCCCGCTAGATAGATGATCATGGTCCCGCCTGATGCCCAGACCATCACCAAAACGATGGCCGGCTTGGCCCATGCCTTCGATGCCAGCCACCCAGGAGCAGGCAGACCGAGCCCCTTGAGGATGCCGTTGACCACGCCCCACTGGGGCTGGAGGAGGTACATCCACAGGGCAGCCGATGCGACCGCGGGCACAATGGACGGCATATAGTAGGCCGTTCGATAGGCTGCCATACCACGTACGTTCTGGTTCAGTAGCATCGCAATGGCAAAGGAGGAGAGCATGCTCGTTGGCACGGCCAGAAGCACGATATAGAGCGTATTCCACAAGCTCTGGTAGAACAGCGGATCGTGGAACAGCCTCTGGTACTGCTCAACGCCCACCCACTTGGGCGCGAGCATCATATCATACTGCGTGAAGCTCAAGCCCAGCGACGCAAGGATTGGTCCAAGAGTGAACGCAAGGAAGCCCAGCAGCCATGGCAGGATGAATAGGTAGAAGCTGAGCGCTTCTCGCTTGGCGGGCGCCATGTTTCTCATACGTTGTATTGCATTCCTGCTTGCCATATTCCCTCTGCACTCTGGCCAAAGCGCAAAGACAGCGGCATGCCATCTCTGCGCCTTGGCCGTGTATGATCAGTTGCTGCACGCTCCGCACGGAGGAGGCGCGGCCCTTCTAGGGAGTCATCCGCCTCCCCGCGCACCCTGGAAGCCTACACTCAGCCCTCGATCGCCTCCCAGGCCTCATCCGTCGCCTGCTGGACTTTGACCCGGCAATCCTCCAGGGCCTCTTCAGCCGACTTTTCGTGGGCGAGCGCCATGCGGGCTGCGTTGTCCATCTCAACCCAGTACTCTAGCGCCGCAACGCCCATCTCGCTTCCACAACCACGGGTATGGTTCTTCAGCAGGTCAAGCGACATGGCCCAGGTATCCTGCTCTCGCTGGTCCAGCTCTGGGATGTATTCGTCCTCGAGCATCTGGAGTGAGGGCAAGTGGCATGCCAGCGTCGGCCAGAACTTGGGCACGCCCTCGATCTGCTCACGCTGCCAGACGCGCACCGTGTCTTTCTTCTGAGCCTCCGCCTCCGCGCGCCAGCCCTCCTCGGTCGTATACCACTTCATCAGCTCCCAACCCGCTTCTGGCTCCTTTGCGGAGGGAGGCATGACCAGCGACCAACCGCAAGACCACGTGGCGATCTCACCGTTGGGAGGAATGGGCATCGGCGCAGAAGCCCAGTCTAGATCCGGATTGCGCAGATGCCGCCCCACGGCCCAGTCGCCATCGGCGACCATGGCCACCTTGCCGGCGTCAAATGGCTCGCCCAGGCCAGCCGAGGAGATGCCCTGACTGAACGTGTTGGCCAACTCAAAGTCACCGACATAGTCGTCGTAGAAATCGACCATCCACTGCAGCGTCTCAACCCAGCGGGGATCGGTGCACAAGATGGTTCGCTTGTCCTCGCTGAGCGAGGGCGCCTTGTTCAGGAACCCGTATAGCCACATCCAGGAGTTACCATACAGATACGGGACAAACCCGTATCGCTCCACGTCACCGTTGTTGTCATAGACCGTCAGCTTCTCGGTGTACTCGGCAAGCTCTTTGTAGGTCCTGGGCGGCGTATCGGGATCCAGGCCCGCTTCCTCAAAATGCGCCCGGTTCCAATAGAGGAACCGCGTGTCCGTCATGATCGGCAAGCCGTAAAGGACGCCGTCCCAACTCGTCTCCCCAAGCTGAACCGCCAAGTAATCGTCGCGCGTCAGGCCGGCCACGTCAAAGTAAGGCGTGATGTCCATGTACATGCCCTTGGCGGCGAACTGCATGAACGTGTGGCGGTTGGCAATCGACACGTCGGGGCCCGTGCCCGCCGCGACGGCAGTCAGGAACTTTTGGCTGCCAAAGACAGCATCACCGAGCTCTGACGCGTTGACGGTGATATGAGGCTGCACCTCCTTGAAGATGGCGAGCTTGTCCTCGAGGATTAGGTCGGGCCAGCCCCAGAACTCGACCGTCACTGGCTGCTGGGCCTCAACGACGACCTCTTTCTCGACAACTACCGTCTCCTTGACGACTTTCTCGACGACCTTCTCCTCACCCTCGACGATGACCGTCTCTTTGACAACCTTCTCTTCGACGATGACCTCAGGCTTGCAGGCAGCCACCCAGGCAGCGCCAACGGCCAGTCCTGCAACCTTTAGGAAGGATCGACGCGACAATAGCTTTCCCATCTCCATGTCCTCCTTGTCAGCACGCTACGTCTCACGATAGCCCCTTCCGTGGCCGAACCTACTGATCCCGGTGCACTCGCCTCCCTGGCCCTTGGCCCTATCTCTTGACGCTCACGAGCCTCACGAATAGATTAGAGTCTACGATCTGGCCAACCCGTTCCAGGTCCGGCCGACCTGTATGACTCTATCAAGACCATTATAGTCGCTCGCTTGCGCTAGAGGGGCCCGTATCTCCCAGGTTTCTCTCAGGCTTTTCTCACCTGGAGGGCTAGGTACTCTTTGGATTTTCCCGAGTTCTCCCAGCTCGTCTGCGACGCGCTGGACAATCTGTACGACCAAGCCAGCCTGCAAACCCACCCCCTGGCGCGCGAGCTAGGCGTCGCGCCACTGGCGGGGGAAACCGTGGCAGAGGCGCTCCGCCGCATGCTACACAACGCGGTGGAGAGCCTGCGACCGCCCAGCTCACCAGGGCAAGCTCTGCCGCCTCCGTCAAGCGCCGAGTGGTTGCCGTACCGCGTGCTGTCGCTCCACTATTTGGGGAGTTGGTCCATCCCGCAAGTGTGCGACGAGCTCTCGTTCAGCGTGTCCTCCTTCTACCGGCAGCGCCACAAAGCCCTGGAGGCCGTGGCGAGCGTCCTCTGGCGGCAGCGGCGTTCTACCACCGATACAAAGCTAGCCGACGCCTCCGACGAGGCCACCAGCCCGCACGATCGTACCCTGCACGAACTGGTGTCCCTGCCTCGCCAGGCCGTGTCGTTGCCAGCCCTGCTAGAGGGCGTAGCTAGAACCCTGCAGCCCTTGGCCGAGAAACACGGGGTCTCGCTACACTGGCAGTGTGACGAGAGGGCACCCACCGCAAGCATAGCGCCCGAGGCTTTGCGTCAGATCATGCTAGGACTGCTAGCGGATTGCATCGTCACCTTGCACAACGAAAGGCTCCTCGTTCGGCTTGCAGGCCGCGAGGATCATCTGCTGTTCCAGGTAGAGACACCCAGCGAGACGTCTATCTTGGCCACGCGAGATGCTGCGGACGATGCAAGTGCCTTCTGGCGCGACCTCGTGGATGCCTTTGGCGGTCGCTTATGGTCCAGAGGCCGCCCTGGCGGCGGCACCCTTCTCGGGGTGAGTCTTCCCATTCCGGCGCCCTTGGCATCGGTGCTGGTGGTGGACGACGACCAAAGCGCCATCGACCTGTACCGACGCTTTCTGGAGCCGGCTGGCTATCTCGTGCACGCAGCACGCAGCGCGCAGGAAGCGCGTGACGCCCTGGCGGATGTCGAGGCCGACTTGATCCTCCTCGATATCATCCTCCCGCATAGAGATGGTTGGACGCTGCTTGGCGAGCTGTCCCGTGAAGGCCATGCCGAGACCATGCCCGTGATCGTGTGTTCGGTGGCCGCTCAGGCGGCGCTAGCGCGCTCGCTTGGCGCTGCAGACGTCCTCGCCAAGCCCATCACCCGTGAGGCGCTCCTGGCGACGGTGGAGCGCTGCTTGGGTGCGTCACGTACTCTGGGCTGACGCGGTCGAGCAACGCTCGCAGGTACCGCAGGCCCTCAGCCATGCCGACGTCGCTCGGCATGAGAACCCCGAAATCGTCACCCAAGCTAGCCGACGGCTCAACAGCGTCGCTCGCAGAGACGATAGCGACGGGTATCGTCTTCAAGTCTGGATCGGATTGCATCTTCCGCACGACGTCCTCACCACGTAGCCCTGGCATCAAGAGATCCATCAGTACGAGATCGGGCTTCTCCTGACGCATTACCTGGAGAGCCTGCGCGCCATCGTAGGCCCGCAGCACTCGGCAAGGCTCTGGCATCGACGTGAGCATGATCTCCAGCAGGCGGACAGCATCCGGGTTATCGTCCACCACCAGGACGACGAGATCCTCTCCCCGACAGGCCACCTGGCCCAAGGTCATCTGCAGCGTTTCGCTGCTAACAGGCTTGATGAGAAACGTGAAGACGCCCTCGAGACGGGACGAAACCTGCGAGTGAGGTAGGCGGCAGACGAGAATCGGCACGTTCAAGTCATGGGCAACGAGATCCCGGCGCAGCCGCTTCGCGAGAGCACGGTCCGCGATGATGGCACGAGGATGGTGATCGCTCACAGCCACGAGTGCGGCGTCGGGGTCTGGGACACCGACGACGCGATAGTCCCCCAGATGTCGCGCAACCAGTCGCACAACATCTGGATTCCGGTGGACCACCAAGACAATAGCGTGCGCATCCGGATCGGCAAGCGGGTAGCTGCTGGAGATGACGCCTCCTGGCGGAGGCGCCCCCGAATCGGCTCTCGCCAGACGAGGTAGCGTGAACGTAACCTGGGTGCCTATCCCCTGCTCGCTAGTTGCCCGAATGCTCCCGCCGTGCAGGCGTACTAGATGCCTACTGATGGCGAGCCCCAATCCCGAGCCCTTGCCAGGACCTTCCTCCTCCAGATGTAGCTGAGAGAACTCCTCAAAGAGCCGCGGCAGATCCTCAGCTGGAATCCCGCGACCCGTGTCGGATACGGCAGCTTGCACCCTCTGCCCATCGACTCCTAGGCGCATGCCGATCTCCCCCCGATCGGTGAACCGTGTTGCATTGGTCA
>CAYOBT010000085.1:0-8503 GCA_964402205.1 uncultured Anaerolineales bacterium | reverse complement strand
CTGCTCAAGATCCAGAAGGAAATCCATCCCGGTGTCTTTGCGGTCATGGATGGCACGACGGCCGGCAATGGTACGGGGCCGCGCCTGATGGAGCCCGAGATCAAGAACGTGATCCTGGCCAGTGGCGACCAGGTAGCCATCGACGCCATCGCAGCCAAGCTGATGGGGTTCGATCCTATGGAGATCGGCTATATCCGCATGGCGCACGAGGCGGGCCTGGGCGTCGGCCGACCCGAGGAGATCGAGCTGATTGGCGACGACGTCTCGGGCGAGGACTGGGGCTTTCACATCGGCATGAACTTCCACAGGATGCTGGGCTGGCTCTCCTGGTACGGCCCCACAAAAGTCCTGCAGAAGCTCCTGTTCCACACGCCTTTTGTGCATGTGGCCTCATTCGTCTCGGAGGCCTACCACGACTATTTGCGGTGGCCCCTCAAAGAGCGACACGTCTATGAGCAGTGGCGCGAGGAAACGCCTTGGGGCAACCTATTCGCGACCTATCTGGAGCGCGGCCATCTCGCCTAGGGGTTGAGCAGGCTATCCCAGCCAGACCATCTCGAGTCCCTCGCGCTGAAAGCCGAGCATAGCAAGACGCTCCTCGTAAGCTGACCCAACCGGTGGGACGCCGTTCCATTGGCTTACACGCACGAGGGGCGGTTGGCTGCACAAGCCTCCTTCTGCCACGAGATGCCGCCTTAGGGACCTGACAGACTCGGCCGTCTGCTCAACCTGGACGTCGGGCGCGTACCAGCGATCGCCCCCATGCTCATAGGCCATCACCGGCTCGCCGCCGCGAAAGACGGCATAGTTGGCAGGAATCCGAGCCAATCGCTCCGGCAGCCAAGCAATGTCGGCCGTACCGGTCGCTGCCATGAGATCGAGCGTGTAGGCAGGATCGCACGCGTTCAGCACCACGAGACGCTCCTCACCCGCGCTGTCGCCGGCCTCCCTCAACGTTTCCAACGCCTCGGGCAGCGCGAACTGCAAACCCGAGAAGCCACGCACAAAGTAGCCTCGACGCACTTGGCCCCTCAGCTCAAGGCGATGCAAATGCCCCCTAGCCTCGTGCCACGCGCCTTGTACGCCCTCGCGCTCCAACACCTCACGGCAGACGACGCCATACCGGCGGAGCCATACGGCGACGCGGGCCTCCAGGACCTCATTCTCGGCACGCTGGCGCCCCATCACGCCAAAGCCATCCGTCAGACGCCAGCGCCCCTCGGGCAGCGCCGCCATTCCCGCTCTCTGCACTGCCAAACGTCGTTGCCGGCGACTCGGGCGCCTCCGGGGCACGCTATCGCGGCGTTGCGCGCGCCACTCGGCCAGATCGCGATCCAAGCTGCTCGCCATGGGCGATGTCTCGCCAGAGCTCGGCGCATCCAAGAGCCACCAGAGTGCCTCCATTGACTCACAGGTTACCCTGCCCCTAGCTACCAGCGCCCGAAGCGCTGCGACCACATGAGGAGCGCCCAGTCGTAGTCCATCGCACAACTCGTGGGCGTGCGCTGCCCCCTCCGATCGAAGAAAGGCCACCACTTCTCGTGCATGGGCGCTCGTGGATACCTCCGCATCCGGCTCCCTTTCGGTTCGCCACAAGGATCCATCGCCACGCGGCAACAGCATGAGGTGACCATCGGCCAGCGCGTCCTCTCTGGCCCGAAGGATCCAATACCAAGCACCGGCTCGCGCTCCCTCCTCGAGCCACCTAGCCGGCTCGTCGCGCTGCCTGACACGAAAGAGATCACGCCGCCACAAAATGGCCGGCGCTTGCCATCCCGCTAGCTGTCGCAGGCTCACCTCCAGACCCTCTGGCCCTTCGCGAGATGTATCCGGGTGCGCTCCTGTCCACCGCTGTAGAAACAACGCGTGAGCCGAGGCGCTGACTGGTTGCACCTCCTCGCAAAGCACCCGCAACGTCCGCCGGTGCATGCGTTCCAGCACCTTTCGGTCACAGAGTTGCTCGGCATCGGCCCCGGGCGTGATCCTGCCGCGCACAAGCAGGCCTTGGGCTACGAGGTCTCTGGCAAGCAGCTCAACCTCTTGAACCGAAACCAGATACCGCTCGCAAAAGTCTGTCAGCTCGAATGGACCATGACTACGCGCGTAGGCTCGGAGCAGAGCCTCACGGGCCCTCTCTCGCGGACGCACCAGACCCGCCACACTCTCTGCCTCTGGCGACAACCTCACTGGCGACGCATTCAGACCATCTCGATAGCGCCAATAGTCTTCCAGCGCCACCCAGTACTGTCTCTCATGCCCATCAGCGAGCAAGCTGACCTGCACGATACGCTCATCCTGCGCCAGATCCTGCAACCATGCCTCATGGAGCCCAGCCACGCGAGCTGCTATCTCCTCCCCCGACAGGTCCCCCACGTCGCGAAGCAACAGAACAAGCTCCTCAGGCGTGCGCGGGCCTCGGCTTGGGTCGGCACGTCGCAGCTGTTCCACCACGTCCCTGACAGCCTCCGGCCGCAATAGATCCGCCAGCGTCTCATCGGCCAAGAGATCGGCCAGCACCTCACGGTTGACTGCCAGCGCCCTCATCTGCTGCTCGGCCCGCGGCAGATCATCCTCGTAGATCCCGACAGCCGCGAAATCGTGCAGCAGCGCAGCCGATACCGGCGACGGAACCACCGTCTCGGTGACGATCACGCGGATATCGCCTCGCTGGATGGCCTCCAACACCCGGATCATCGCGTCGAGCTCAAGGACGTCGCGAAGGCAATCCCGGTACGTCTCGGTCACGAGGGCAAAATCGGGATACGCCGACACGGCAGCCAGCAGGTCTTTGGCACGAAGACGTTGGAGCCAAAACGGCGTGCGGCGACCGCCCCGCCGTCCGGGAAGGAGAAGGGCCCGGCCGGCGTTCATGCGGAACTGGGCACCAAAAAGCGCCGTGCCCGGAAGTTCCCCGAGGAGTCGTTCACGCGCCTCCTCGGGCCCAAGACGACGAACGAGATCAGCCGGCAGCTCGCCTTGGCCAGCGGGCAGACGGAACATAATGCCATCATCGTTGACCTGGCACTCGAGCGTCATCCCAAGCCGTTCGCGCATGATGCTGGACAAGGCCATGGCCCAGGCCCGGTTGACACGTGAGCCGAAGCAGCTGTGCACGACCATACGTCTGTCACCCAGAGCATCGTCAAATGCTTCCACCACCACGGTCCGATCGGACGAAATCGCGCCAAGGACGTCCACCTGCTGTCGCACGTAGAGGATCGCGTTGCGTGCCGAAGCCTCGTCGAGCGCACACTCTTGCCCCAGCCACTCGACGATCGCATCGGCCTCTGTTGGCCAAGAGCCACTGGCATCGTCTGGCAGGACGGGGAGATCTGCTACCCGATCCGCGAGTTCCCGACGAAAGCGCCCTAGCCGTTCACCCGCGTACAAGCTACGGTGAGGCATTTCGCCGCGCCAGAACGGCATCCTAGGCATGCTGCCCGCCGCCGGCACCACGATGACGCGGTTATCATCGATGGCGACCGCCCGCCAGGTTGCGCTGCCCAGCGTAAAGACATCGCCGACATGCGTCTCATAGACGAACTCTTCATCCAGAGTTCCGAGATTGGTCTCCCCGTCAGCCATCACGACGCGGAACTGCCCACGATCGGGGATGGTGCCGCCGTTGATGGTCGCCAGCATGCGCGACCCGGGCAAACCATGGATGACGCCGTGCACGCGATCCCAGCTGATTCTTGGCTTGAGAGGCTCTAGCGTGGCGCCTGCGTGCGCGCCAGACAGCATCGCCAACACGCTCCGATAGGCCCGCCGCGATAGGTCGCGATACGGATAGACTTGTCGCACAAGCTGATAGAACGCCTCCTCCTTCAGATCGCCCATGGCCGCCATCGACACCACGTGTTGCGCCAATACGTCGAGGCAGTTACGGGGACAGTACTCCGGCTCTATGTCGGTGTGAAGCATACCCCTAGCCACTGCGGCCAGATCCAGCAAGTCCTCTCGATGGCTCGCATACATACGCCCAACGCTCGTCTGCCCCACCAGGTGACCTGACCGCCCCACGCGCTGCAGCCCGCTCGCCACACTTCGAGGCGACTGGAGCTGCACCACACAGTCCACCGAACCCACATCGATGCCCAGCTCCAGCGAGCTGGTGGCAACCAAGGCGGAAAGCTCGCCATTCTTGAGCTGGCGCTCCAGACGGTGGCGAACCTCTCGCGACACGCTGCCGTGATGCGCCTGAAAAGGCCCCTCTCCCTCTCCCGTGCCGAACATGCCAGCGCCCTTGACCACACCGTCGTCCATGAGGGCCTCCGGCGACCCCGGCGGTCCTTCCTCGTCTCGGTCGAACGCCAATTGGGCATTGAGGCGATCGGCAGCACGCTCTGCCGCGCGACGGCTATTCGCAAAGACTAGCGTGGTGCGGTGCCGCAGGATGTCGCCCAACACGCGCGGCACCAGCGCCGGCCAGATCGACCCGCCCGGCAGACGCCGGAGGTCCTCAACGGGCGTGACGACGCGTAGATCCATCGCCTTGGACATGCCCGCATCCACCACGCATACCGGGCGATCCACCAACGACTCCCCCTCCCAAGACTGTCCGCCAAGAAACCGCGCAACCTCCTCTAGGGGGCGCTGAGTGGCAGACAGGCCGATCCGCTGCACGGGCATTGGCGTCATTGCCTCCAGGCGCTCCAAACTGAGAGCGAGATGCACACCGCGCTTGTTGCTGAACACTGTGTGGATCTCATCCAGGATGACGCTCCGCACGGTGCGAAGCATTTCCGACGCACGAGGTGACGTCAGCAGGAGATAGAGCGATTCGGGCGTGGTGATCAGGATATGCGGCGGCTGCCTGACCATTCGGCGCCGCGCGGATTGCGGGGTGTCCCCCGTACGCACAGCGGTGCGAATAGTGGGAATGGGCTCGCCCAAGGCGTCCGCGCGACGCCGAATGCCGGCTAGAGGCTCGCGCAGGTTGCGGTGGACATCGTTGCTCAACGCCTTGAGAGGCGAGATGTACAGGATCTGAACGCCCGGCAGTTCGGGCTCGCGCCCCAGGCGTTCCGCCAGCACGCTGATGCCCCACAGAAAGGCTGCCAACGTCTTGCCCGAACCGGTGGGCGCCAGGATGAGCACGTGTTCGCCACGCTGGATGGCCGGCCAGCCCATCCGTTGCGCCGCGGTCGCCTCCTCGAACCTATCGCAGAACCACGCCGCCACTGCGGGATGGAATCCTTGCAGTGCAGCGCGCTCTTTTCCGGATACGTGAGCACCCATCGTGGCTTGGCAACTCCGTGGAGACTGTGTGAGATAGCTCACCTATGCTATAATGACCAGCATGGATTGACAACTATCAAAGGAGCCAACGCATGGAGAACAAAAAGACGGGAGTCCTGCGCAACATCGGCATCGCCCTCCTGGTGGTGGTGGCGCTCGTCGTGCTCTTTTCCAGCTACACCATCGTCGATCCGGGCCACCGAGGCGTAGTGGTGATGCTTGGCCGTGTGGAAGACACGGTGCTCGGCGAAGGGTTCCATCTCATCCTGCCGCCCGTCGTTCGCCAGGTCATCCAGGTTGACGTACGCACGAAAAAGATCGAAATCGCCGCCGAGGCCGCATCCATGGATCTGCAGCTTTTGCAGGTGCGTGGCATCCTGAACTACCACGTTGACCCCACGGCAGTCAACAAGCTGTACCAGGAGGTCGGTACTGACTATGAGAGCATTGTCATCGTGCCTGCGATGCAAGAATCTATCAAGGCAGCTACCGCGCAGTACCGCGTCGAGAACATCCTCGTGCAGCGCGCGGAGATACGTGACAAGATCCTGGACGACTTGCGTGGACGCCTGAGTCGAACGCACATCAGCGTGGATGCCTTTTCCCTGGCCGATGTTGCGTTCTCGGCAGAGTTTGACCAGGCCATCGAGGCCAAGCAGGTTGCAGAGCAGCAAGCTCTTCAGAAGCAATACGAGCTCCAGTCGGCAGAGAAGGACGTCGAGATCCAGCTCGCGCGCGCCGAGGGAGAGAAGCAAGCGGCCATCATCGCCGCGGAGGGACGAGCCGAGGCCCGCCGTATCGAGGCGGAAGTGGAGGCAGAAGCCCTCAACCTCATCGCCTCAGAGCTTCGCAACAACGAGGCCCTTATCCGCTACGAGTGGGCAACGCGTCTCTCGCCCAACGTCACGACCATCCTGCTACCCTCCGAACAGGCCATCATCCTGGACGGCGAGACGCTTCTCAAGTAACTTGTGTGCATGGCCAAGAGGGGGAATTGCCCCCTCTTGGCGTACTGTAAGTCCAGTAGTTGACGCTTCCTTGACGACAGACCCGAACATCGGCAGAATGGGATTGTCGCCATACCATTCGCTGGAGACCTCCGATTGATCAAGTACTGGTTGGTAGGGTCAGGCGCTCAGGAGCCACAAAGGCATCAAGGCGCTGCGCTAGACCTCCGAGCGCGACTCCCCGAGCGAGGGCGACGCCTTGTGTGGGGCACCGCCAAGATCCCAACCGGCGTCGCGCTCCAGATACCAGACGACGCCGTCGTGCGGATCACGGGGCGTAGTGGCGGATTCCTGGACGGAATCATAGTTCACGACGGCCTCGTAGAGTCCGAGTTCAACGGCAACGAGGTCTGTGCGCTGATCTACTGCCCATGGCCACGGATCATCAACCACGGGCAACGCATCGCCCAGATGTGGGCCATCACGATCGATCGACAAGCATTCGCGCCACTCTCGGGACCACCCGATGGTCTGGATGAGCCCAAAGCTGGGTTCGGGTCCACGGGTCGCTAAGGAGCTCCGCATCGCGGAGCCGAGGCGCCACGAGGAGAGTGGCACAGCAACGCTATTCAACCGGCTGGGAATCCATGGAATCCCTGAAGACTCTCGTATCATTGATGCAGAAATCATATCGACGGCATCGCCTCGCCGTCCTAGGGGGCATTGTTGGCTTGCTCTGGATGCTGGCTCTGCTTGGCCTCGGATTGGTGGCGGCCACACCCGATCGACAGGCCAGCAGTGTCGTCGCACTGGACGATGCCGGGCTTCCCGGCGTTACCGTTCAGCTGACGTATCCCACGTACATCAGCCCCGACGCAGACCGCGACCATCCTCACCTCGTAACCGTGCGGGTGGCAGCACAGGAGCCCAACGCTTCGACACCGTTTACGCTGATGCTCCCTCTGCCAGACGCGTCGCTCGCCTTTGTAGAGCCACAGGACTCCCAGATGCCCGGAACCATCGAGGCAGTCCCCGGCTATCCCACGGCCACCTTGTATGAGCTATGGCTTGCCTACGATGGCACGCAGAGCGGGGACGCCTTTGCGGTGTCCAAGGGGATCACCATCGTGCCCGTCGTCCAATACGCCAGCACCTACATGGAGCTCCCTGAACTCGCCATCCACATCCGCTTGCTGAGCTCTGGCGCACGCATCGTCCGCGAGATCGCCAGGTCCCTTGCCCACTATGTGTTGCCAACAGCCATCACGCTCTTGCTCGTCGCGGCTAGCATCGCGTTCATCCGATACCTGCAACGTGATCGCCGATGTGCGCGCGAGCGCGACCTGGCGGACCGATACCGCCAGCTCAGAGAGAGCGTACGTCTGGAGCAATGGCGAGCCGCGCGTGCCCTGCTTGAGGATATTCGGCAAGAACGACCTGACTACCGAGACGTGGAACGCATCGACGCCATCGTCAGCGCCGCCGAGACAGCCACGTGGCGGCGTGGTCAGCTCTATCGCACAGGCGTTCGCGCCTATCGAGAGCGCGACTGGCCCAAAGCCATCAACGCTTTCCGGACCGTTGAGGAAGAGACACCCTACTATCGCGATGTGGCCTTCCTACGGCGCACAGCCGAGCTGTATGCGGACCTTGCCAGCCGTGATCGATCGCGACGCATCATGGCCGCCCGCGCCTTGGGGGAGATCGCGGACCTCGTCGATTATGGTCCGCTGCTCGAGGCCCTTGGCGATCGAAGCGAGGACGTGGCGCGCACTGCCCAACAGGCATTCGGCGAGATTGGCATCCAAGCCTTTGACGCACTCATCGCGGCGCTCGCTCACAGAAAAGCAGCTGTCCGACAGGGCGCCTACGAGTTGATCCGCGACATGGGTCACGAGGTGCGCGAGGATCTGCTCACCGCCTTGCATAGCGCCAACCCGCGGATCACACAGCCCGTTGCGAGCCTACTGGCGCATCTTGGCGCACGCGAGGAGCTTGCACAGGCCTTGCTCTGGAGCACACCCGAACATCATGAGGGCATCGTAGTCGCCCTCGAGCAGGAGGGCGTTGCTTCCACAGGCGCGCTCATCCGTGCCCTCCGCGAGGCACCGCCGAGCCGACGCCAGACTGTCATCAATGCCCTAGGAGCGCTCAAGGCCACCTCTGACATCGGCCGGCGCCTAGAAGAGGCCATACGCGCCACCAAGAGCCCCAAGGAGCGCATGTTGCTTCAACGTGCGCTGGATGCGGAACCTAGCCCCTTTGTCGGCCAAGGTGATGCTGCTCCCCCTTTGGAGCACCCAGCACTTGAAGCA
>CAYOBT010000084.1:7032-8533 GCA_964402205.1 uncultured Anaerolineales bacterium | reverse complement strand
GCCGTGTGCCTAGGTGTGTATCCGCGATGACGTAGAGCCTGAACTCCTCAGAACGACTGGCGTACACCGTCCGTCGCGTTATGCAGCGCAGAATGGGCCTCCTAGCTTCGCGTCCCCAGCCAAGTCGCTATCCCTGCTGCGAGCGTCGAGAAGATCATGTTGAACGTTGCGAGGATCCCCTGCTTCGTCTCTACCTTCACCACACGCTCCTTCAGCTTCACGATCTCATCAAGTTTTTCGTCCATGGCAGCTAGGCGCTCGTTGGTGTTCTTGGTGCGCTCGTCAAGCTGCGAGAGCTTCTTTTCGACGCTCACCATCGTTTCCGTGTAGGTTGGGCGATCGCTGTCTCCCATGGTGCGCCTCTACTTATGACCCCCGCTCCGCCTTTTCTGTGTAGATCACCTTCACGCCTTCGGCGCGACTCCACTTCCAGAGATACCATGTGTTGTTGGCAAAGCCGTACTGAAAGGCGGTCGCGCTTTCAGCGTGCCCCGTGGCGTCGAACTCGTTGCTAGCGCAGCACTGCCCCGCCGCCTCGATGGCCTGCTTCAGCGCCGCGTCGGGGTTGAGCCGCAGCCGGTGTTGGCGTGTCTCGGCAATCCAGGAATCGTCCACGACTGGCCCCGGTGAGACCGGCGGTGGTAAGCTCCGCAACGATCGGCCGATGACGCGGCAATCCGCCTCCACCAAGTCGAATCGCCCCCATGGCGACTGGTAGCCGGCCGTGAAAAGCATCAGCGCCTTGACGTACCCGAGAGCCCGCGCGTACATCTCGGCCTCGGCTATCTGCTGCGCGTAGGCGCCGATGTCCATGAAGTCGCGCCAGCCTTGGCGTGGCGTGTGCCCCGCGATCCCGCCGTCGATGCCGGTCTCCGTCACAAGTAGCTGGAGGCGGTCCAGGTCAACGCCCGCATCACCCCAAACGCTTGCCGTCAGGGCGACATGCCCGAGAGCGTGGAAGGAGTCTGTGGGGCCCGCAACGCCAGGACGCCAGTAGGCGTGCATCCCAACGTAGTGTCCCTGCTCCACCGCCTGCTTGACGGCAGGCACGAGCTCGCGGCACTTGGCGATGCGCAGCTCCGGCGAGTACGGATCCCCACCGTGAGGACTGGCTTCGGGCGGCAGGAGGATGACCAGCTTGATGCCGTGCTGATTCGCCTCGTCCATGGCGCCCCGGCTGTACGCCACCACCTGCCGTCGCCACCAGGGGTCGTTGACGTCGGGCTCATTGGCGAGCTCGTAGGCAGTCGCGTAGGGCCGATCGCGCCAGACGGGCAGCATTCGGCGCACGAACGCAACGCCGCCGGTGTATCCCCGGGCGATGTAATCGCTGTCGATGTCGTCGGTCCACCAGCGGACGACGACTCTCTGATTCGGGAACGGCGACTCGACGCTCTGGGGCGGGTTCACGATCTTGGCCCAGATCGCGCCCCAATCCTCAAGGGCCCAGCGTTGCCAGCGTTCTACGCGCTGCACATGCAGCGTCGCTAGAGTCACGGTT
>CAYOBT010000084.1:0-6932 GCA_964402205.1 uncultured Anaerolineales bacterium | reverse complement strand
GGCCGCCCCAACGCCGCCTCGATGGCGTACAGCTTGCCGCGCGTCGTGCTCACGAGGGCGCGAATGCGCTCCCAACTCTGCCGGTCCAACTTGTCGGCCTCGGCCAGCAGGCGCGCCGCCTCGGTACGCATCGCCTCCGCAGCGTTGCGGTCGCGCACGATCTCCTCGACCTGCCAGCGAGCGTCCGTTGCCAGCTCGCCAGCCCTCTCCAACTCCATGATCCCCTCCTGGATCAACGGCCACGGATCCACCGCGCCCTTGTAGCCGTTGTTGTAATCCGCATCAGCCGGTATCCACTCGACGTGGACGTGTGGGCCCGTGGTATGGGCGCCCGTGTTGCCCAGCGTCGCCACCACCTCACCGACTTTCACTTGCCGCCCCATCACGCCAACCGTAGCTTGGCAGTGCTTGTAGATCAGCGTCCCACCGTGGCTTGCCATGTGCAGGCAGATCCCCGTTAGGTAGGTCTGCGTGACGTACACGTAGCCTGCCACGCCCGCGTGCAATGGCGTGCCGACCTCGCCCGGGATGTCTACGCCCGGATGCGCCAATAGGCCGTAGGGGATGTACCAGCTAGGATGCTCCCCAAAGAATTGCGACACGCGGAACGGCGGCGCTACTGGCGGGTAAATGACCATTACATGCCGGGCGTCGAGATCCAGCCCCAGACGTAGAGCGTGCGGCTAACAGACTGATTCTGTGCGCTGCCGTCGCCAGCAGCGCTAACGCTCTTCAGCTTGAAGCGCCGTACGCTCAGCATATCGTTGGGATCCAACACGACTGGCTCCTCGGCTGACAATCCCTCAAGCTCAATGACGGTCCCGTATTGATCTTGCAGTGGCTTGTAGGCGCTACCGTCGTGGTTCTCCACTAGGATGCGCAGATTCGCTGGTGTCCAGCCGCTAGGCATCTCGATGCGCACCGGGGTGGTGCATCCCATGTCGATGACGCCGCTTTCCGAAGCGCTGCCCTCGATGACCGCTTCCTTGTACCCAATGCTCGTCGGCAGGTTGTCGAAGTCGTCTCTCCAGTTGCTCATTCCTTCTCCTTGGTCACACGAAACGCATGACCCTCCCTATGCGATCCGGTAGAAAGCAGCGCTGTTCAGATGCAGGTTACTCGTGTCCGCAGCCGAGATGTCCTGCGCCGCGCCCGAGTTATGCTGAACCATCACCTCTACATAGTCATCCACAGCCATTTTGACGAGAGCAGCGATGGACATTGTCACGGTTGCCGCTGCTGCGTTGGATTCGAATAGCGCTTGCTTGATCCAATCGCTACCGTTCCGCTGGACGCCTATGTAGTAGCGCTTCTGTTCCGTCGCTCCTCTAGCGATCGTTGCACCAGCGCTCACCAAGTAGATGCCCGCGTGCTTGGCGACCAAGCGCGAGGGCGTCCCCGCAGCCCAACAGCTGTCCGTGTCCTCGATCTCGGCGTTGTACTCCACCGCATCCCATGTGGCGTTGGCAATCTCCTGTGTCGAGTTGCGGTAGACAGTGCAGCCGATCGCGTCCGATGCGATGATGGAGTCGTTCAGCGTCACGTCGCCCGTGACGGTCGCGCCCGCCGAGACCGTCAACGCCTTGGCAATGGTCACAGCATCCTTGGTTGCTACGATGACGTTGTTGTTGTTGTGGTCACGCAGTCGCAGTATGTAGCCATTTGTGGCATCTAACTGCCGTAGATCCAGCGCATAGTTGCCGTCGTCGTCCACCTGAGTGACGATGATCGCCACTCCGTGCCCAGCAACGCCCGTGAGCGCTTGGACAAGCTGGTTGATGTCGGCCGCCTGGATGGTATCGCCTAGGTTGACTGTACTTAGGGCCATAGCCTCTCCTTACTGATAGGCGTCCCCGCCGCCATACGTGGACGTGCCGTATTCGCCGTAACTGATGCTGGCGCTGGCCGTTGGGCTTACTGAGAACACTGCCATGCGCACCGTCAGCAGCTCCTCGGGGCTCGCCTTGGGAGCCCGGCCGCCTTGCTCCTCGATCTCGGCCTCCTCGACGGGAGGCAGCACCAGCACGCGCCGGCGCGTCCCGACTTTGTCCACCAGGATCACCGATTCAGCGCTGGATGCTAGGTTCTTGAGCTCCGTCTTGATCTCCGCGCCTGTGCGCATACACCGCTTGGAGTCGCGTCGGGGCAGATTGTCCGCGCATCGGACGACGGCCGTAATGACGTCGGTAAGAGATGGGCGTTCGGCGCCCCGCAGCACGACGCTGCGCAGCGTGATGGGCTCGGTGTTGGCGCTCGTCGTGAAGTCAAGTCTCACCTCGATCTTGTTACCCGCCATGCCGCTTGTAGGGAACGCAATGGTGTGACGCGGCGACACGTTCGCCGTGCCGACCTCCTGCCAACTCCCGCCGTCGATGCGGACGTACACGTCGATGTAGCGCACGGCGCTCAGGTTCTCCGCCTCGATCTCGACACTCTTCCAGATCTTTGCCGTGGTCGGTGCGCCCCAGCTATGCGCTGGGAGATAGATGCTGCCCGTGAGGGAGTAGCGGCAGAGCGAGTCCTGGAGCGGGTTGTCGCCGTAGCGAGGGAGCAGGATGTAGGCTGCGTCGTTGTCGCGCCCCAGCATCAGTCTGGGCGACGTCCAGAGCCCCGCAATGTGCATCGCGCGGCATTCCTCGCTGCTCATCAGCGCCAGAGGGTGCCAGATCAGACGCTCCCCGCCGCCTTGAGACTCGCGGCCGGCCAGGATGTACGTATCGCCGCCCGATGTGAGCAGCGCCGCATAAAGCCAGCGATCGTCTCCCACCAGCGCTGTGATAAAGCCCCGGATTGGGTTGGTTTCATCAGCGTCCTTGGCGGGCCCGGCACTGGCGACTCGGAAGCCGTTATCGCCTAGATCCTGGTACTCGATGAGCCCGCGTAGGTGTGGCAACCAGATGGAGCCGTGCCAAGCTACCACGTTGCGGCCGTTGCTGGCGTCCTGGATCCCCCGCAGCTCGGGTGCGAGCATCTTGCCCGCTCCGTCCGCGTCGAGGGCGTGCAGGCCGTCCTCCTTGCCGATGTAGACCACGTCGGCCGAGGCGCAGAGCCCCGTGATGGCCGCGCCGCTGTCGCCGATGGTGTAGGCCGCCGACCAGTCGGCCGACGCCAGCGGGTCGTTGGTCACGCTCTTGATCGTGTTATCGCTATGGCTGCCCCAGAGCTTCTCGTTGAGCACCGTGAAGTATTCACACTTGACGCTGTCACCGCTCTGGGTCCAGGCGCCTGCCGAGTCTCGCTTCCAGACGGCCGCGTCGCCCGCTTCGGTGCCAAAGGCCACGTAGATGTTGCCCTTGAACACCACGGCATCGGTGGCATAGTTGCCGTCACCAAAGTCTTTGTCCGATGTGACAACGTCGTCGCTGCCGATCTCCTTGCAATACCGCCCGGAGATGACGAACAGCTTGCTTCCCTGCTCCACGAACTTGACCGTCTCGGCCCCGCCAGACACCGTGAGCTCGGTGATCTCTGGCCCCGAGATGATCTGCTCCGGGACGCGCGCGTCCAGGCCGGTCGCGTAGTGATAGCGGCCCTCGGCTAGCTGCTGCGAGTCGCCGTAGCCCAAGTGCGCTGTGCGCCAGACCATCGGCGCCTCGATGATGGCGGGTTGGTTGCCATACCGGAGCTCTGTCTGCGTCTGTGCTACGATGCTGGAGCCCCGCGTCTCCACCTGCCACGCACGGCCACCTTCGCCTAGCTGCTCTCGCCGAGCGAGCATGTAGCCCTTGTCGTTCAGGACGATGTCGAACGCCGGATCTCTTACTGCCATTAGACCGCCACGTCAGATGAGTACCCGCTACGAATGCTGTCCTTGTGCTGGATGCGCCGCGCCGGTCGCGGGGCGTACCGATTGCTCAGTCGCGTCAACCGTCGTGCCGCTGTGCCGCGCCAGCGCCGCACCTGCTCCGCGTCTTGCGTTGGATCCGTGCGCGCCAGCCAGTCGTAGACCTCCACCATCGCGGCCGCGACTGCCCAGTCTTCGGGGCAGTCAGTGGAGGCCGCGTCATTGGAGAGCGCAGCGTAGGGACGCACTATCTCCAGGACGATCTTGTCGCCGCTAGAGACCGTGTACGGTCGAATGTCCAGCGTCATGCTGCCAGCGTCGTCCCGCACCTCGAACCACCCCACGGGGCGATAACGATACTTGCTGACCGTGTCGCCTTGCTTCCAGAGCACGTCGATCAACTGGTCGGGCGTCCTAAGGTAGGTATAGGTAGCCAGCCCATAGTTGCGCTGCCCGCTAACTGCGCTAATCTCTTGCTCGTCCATGTAGAACAGACGATCCAGCGCTTGATTGATGAGTCGGTCCAGATCCTCCGGCGAGATGAGCGCGTGTAGCTCGTACTCGTCGCTGGCGGCAGGCGTCGCGCTGAACGCCCGAGAGACGGTGAGCGTCCCCGTGCTCGGCGTGTAGGCCGAGACGCGGCGCACGTCGCCCTCCGCGTCGCCAGACACCATCTTGAGCCACCAGTGGTAGAACCGGTTTTCCGACTCCTCGCTGTCCTCCAAGTCGGCATCCACAATCGTTGTGGACGTTGCGCTGTCCGCCGTGCCTGTCACGCAAGCGTTGAGCTCCTTGCCCACCGCTTGCCGCAACGCCTTCAGCGTTGTTGACATATGCGCCTCCAGCTAGAGTCGCACGCGATCCGTGCGACTCTAGCGATTCCGATGCTACTGCGCGTTGACGATGACCTTGAGCCAGATGGTGACGACGCAGTAAACCGCCGACGCCAGATCATCAATTGTCACATTGATGACGTCGCCCGCCGCGAGCACGCCGTGCGTCGCGCTGATCGTGTCCTCCACCTCCAACCCATTCAGGTTGTCGGAGCAGGAGCAGATCACGTCAGTCCCAGTCCCGTCCGCGCCGCCGTCCACCACGTCGATGCCCAGGCCGTCGCCAAGAGCCCCAGCAGTGAAGTACGTTACACCGACCACCTCGGCCGGCTCCATCAGGTCGGCAACCTTAACCGTCTGGTTGTCGAAACTGCCTGCAACCGTCAAGGGCACGGTGTACGTGACCTCGTCTGCCATGTCTTGCTTGCTGAGATGCGCCGGGCCGACCGGCAAAATGACCGCCTCATCGGTATCCGTGAAGACGCCGACTACCTGCTGCACCGTGCCAGCAGACTCGCCATAGTCTCCAGCGGTGTCCGAAAGGTAGGCCAGGTTGCCCGCCGTTGCGTCACTAAAGCCGTTGACGACCGCGCCACGGAAGGCCGTGATGACGTCGCCGCTTGCGCCAGCCTCGCCGGCCACGAGCTCGGGGTAGATGCTGTTGTCTCCATCCGCCAGCTTCCAGCCGGAGCTATACCCCAGCAGGTCGCCCTTCGCACACGCCTCGCCGAGGGTGATCTTGACGGGCAAGAACCCCTCTTTGATGGTGCGGATTCCACTATCTGCAAAAGCCATGTTACCTCCTTCTACGCTGTGGCAACGGCGTCAGAGATGCCGTCGATGCGAGCGATGCTCTTGGTGCTATGCAGAGCCATGCCCACATACCACTTGAGCCGCGTCCGCATGGCGTCTTTGCTCTCCAACTTGTCGAACGTCTCGTACTGGATCCCGCCGTTTTGCAGGCCGACCAGTCCGTCGCGCTCGCCAAACTTGATGACAAAGATGCTAGAGCCAGTCCCGCCCGTCTTGGCGCTGTAATCGCCGCCCGAGATTGCCTCGGTCTGGACGATCCAGTCCGACGCCACGATCGGGATGCCCTGCCACACCATCCACAGGTTGCCGTACTCGTCCCTCTCGGTCAGGTACGAGCCGACGGTCCGTAGGTACTGCGTCAGGCGTCGCCGCACCGTCTTGTTGCACAGGATGGCGTCGGGCTTGCCTGCCGTCACCATGTCGATTGCCTCGTCCAGGTGCGCCAGGCTCAGTGCGGCCGGCGTTGTCCCGGACCCCTCGTTCACCGTACAGTTGGCCGTCCCGATGTCGTCACAGAGAACATGGAGGCCGTCGAAGCCGTCCGAGTCCTCGTCGCCATAGACGACCACGTCCAGGAACTCGTGCGCCATCGCTTTCGCTACCATCTGCACGTCGAGAGCGTGCTGCTCGTTGATGTTGGACATGGTCTGCTCGACGAATAGGTCCGTGTCCGCCTGTCCGATCAGGATCTTCAAGGCGGTCGTGATCTGTTCGGTCTGTCCAGTGCTCTCGACCAGCGTGTCGCCTACGTTGTACCACCCGACGCTGGGCGGGTTGTCCTCATCCTCACGGTTGTAGGCATAGGCGCTGCCTACCACTCCCTTGAAGGGAAGTAGCCGGAGGATCTCCTCGGTCTTGATGAGCTCCTCGATCACACCCTTGACAAGCATGTCTTGGGTGAGCTCTTGAGCTTGTGCTAGTGTCCTAGCCACTGTCTTTCACTCCTTACGTTTTCTTCTTCTGCCGACTTGCTAGGCCAGCAGCAATGAGCTGATCTGGTGTCATACTCTTGATGTCGAGCTGCGTTGTGGGAAGGCCGGAACCAAGCACCGGCGCTCGGGCCTGCTCCGCCTCTTGGGCCTTTAGCTCCTTCTGGACGGCCTCTCTGATTTGCTTCTCCAGAGAGCTCGCCATCTTCTGCTTCTCGGCCTCCAGGACGGCCTCGTCCCGTGCGTTCAGGAAGGCGTCAAAGGACTCGAACTCGTCAGCCTCGTTCCGTTTGGCTAGCTGCTCGCGCAACGCCTCGTCCTTCACTGAGCCCAAGACCTGCTCGGTCAGCTTGCCGTAGGATTCGGCCAACATCTGTTGCGTCCTCTGGCGCGCGTACCCCTCCATCTGCTGCTGCTCGCGCATGAACGCGCCGTAGTCCTCGTCGTCCATCTGCTCCATCCTGCGCCGCTGCTCCTCGGCTTTGCGCCGCGCTTCGAGTTGCTGCTGGTAGCGCACAAGGCGCTTGTCAGCTTCGCTCTGCACGCGACGGCGGATCTGCTCCGCCACCTCGG
>CAYOBT010000083.1:0-8718 GCA_964402205.1 uncultured Anaerolineales bacterium | reverse complement strand
CCTCGTCCGTCATATAGCCATTGCTGACGTACACGTTGAGCATGCCGGCCTCGTGGGCTAGCCTAGCCGCATCATAAGTGTACTCGAAAAAGATCGTCGGCTCCGTGTACGTGTAGGCGATGACGTCACAGCGGTGGCGACGCGCGGCCTCCACGACCTCCTCGGGGCTGACGGATCGTCCCTCAATGACGTGGTGGTCGCGCGGAAGCTGTGAGATGCTATAGTTCTGGCAGAAGCTGCAACGAAAGTTGCAGCCGACGGTGGCGATGGAGAATGCCTGGCTGCCTGGCCGCACATGGAAGAGCGGCTTCTTCTCGATGGGATCGACAGCCTGGGAGATCAGGCGGCCGTAGACCAGGCTATAGAGAATGCCTTCGCGGTTCTCCCGGACCTCACAGATGCCACGTTCTCCCTCGCGTATCCGGCAGCGGTGGGCACAGAGATGGCAGCGAACTGCCTTGTCGTCCAGCTTCTCGTACAGCGTGGCCTCGTGCATGGGATACCTCCCACTACAACATGCTACTCGTCTGGCCAGGGGATCACGCAGATGAAGCGGAGCATCCCGTCGCCAGTGTTGGTGAAGCAGTGTGGCTCATCCGGCGCGGTGTAGACACATATCCCAGGATGCAGCTCGGCGGTGCCATTCGCGCCCCGCACAATTCCCTTGCCCTCTAGCACATAAACCTCGTGTTCCCAGGGATGCGCGTGGTGGGCGGTAGCACAGTCGGGACCGACCTCAATGATGCGCATGGCATAGTTGGGTGCGTCCACGTTCTTACCGACGATCCAGCGAATGCGAACGCCGGGTAGGCCTTCAGCGGCCTCGGCCGGGACTGTGTCACTAGCGAATGCTCTCACGTCTCTTGGCTCCTTCATGTGGGTACGGCTCGTCGTCTTGGTCACAGAGGCTGCGCAGCAGCGCCAGGTTCCGGATGTCCTCCAGCATATCCTCGCTCTTGGGTGTCTCGAGGATCATCGGGACGCCCTGCAGTGCCGGATCGTTCACGAGGCGACGGAAGCTTTCGAGGCCCACGTACCCCTCGCCGATGTGCGTATGGCGATCCACGCGACTGCCCCGATCACGCAGGCTGTCGTTGAGATGGAGACACCCAACTCGGTCGATGCCAATCAGGTTGTCTACGGCCTGCCAGAAGCTCTCGTAGGCCTCGGTGCCCTGCAAGGTATATCCCGCGGCGAAGGCATGGGCCGTGTCGATGCAGATGCCCAGCCTTTCGGGCCAGCCTGCGCTCTCGATGATCCTCGCCAGATGCTCAAGGCGGTGTCCCAGCGACGTGCCCTGACCAGCGGTGTTCTCCAAGAGCAGCCGGACGTCGCCACCGAATGCTTTCAGCGCTCGGCGGAGCGCCTCGGTCACCCGCAGAAGGCCCGCCTCTTCACCTGAGCCCGTGTGTGCGCCGGGGTGCAACACATAGGCGTCAAGTCCCAGTCGCTGGCAACGGCCGAGGTCGTCGATGAGCGTTGATAGGGATCGCCGCCAGAGGGCCTTCTGGGGTGATGCAAGGTTGATGAGATAGGCCCCATGTGCCACGATGGGCGTGATGCCCGTTGCCTCGCGTGCAGCCTGAAAGGCACGTACATCATCCGAATCGATGGGGGCGGCTTGCCAACGCGTCGGCGAACGCAGAAAGAGCTGGATGGTGTCACAACCGATGCTATTGCCGCGGAACAGTGCCTGGTCGAGGCCCCCAGCCACCGACATGTGAGCGCCGAATCGTGGCATCCGCGCATCCCCTTCCTATGGTCGATTCTAGGGTTGCGACCAGCCTATGTCAAAGGTGGCCCGTTCGGCTTGGCTCTGGGGTATGCGATTGACCGGCTCTTGTTGCTGCGGTAGAATCGCTCGGGTGATGCTGGTGACTACTGGGTGAGAGGAAGCCATGCCTGCTGCTCGCAAGCGACTGCTGGCCATCATCAGCTTACTGGCTTGCCTGACCACGGGCTTTGGGCCACCGACGCTCACCGATGGTGACATCCCGTCGCGCACCCTCACGCCACAGCAGCTACGTGCTATGCAGGTCTCTGCGGTGCCGGCCATTTCGGCCGAAGCGGCGATCCTTGTGAACGTGAGCAGCCGGGAGGTTCTGTACCAGAAGAACGCGCACGAGCGGCGAGCTCCCGCGAGCTTTACGAAGCTTGCCACGGCGCTTGTGGCGCTTCAGCGGCAACCTGGAGGAAGAGTATGCAGTCTGGCCGGTGGATCTCTCGGCGACCACGGCCGCTGGCCTGCGGAATGGCGAGTATCTCACCGTCTGGCAGCTCTTGCACATGATGCTGATTCCGTCTGACAACGCCGCCGCGAACTGTATTGCCCGCAACATGGGCGGCAATGTGGCCACCTTTGTGGGGTGGATGAACGAGCTAGCAGATAGCTTGGGCTTACAGGACACGCAATTCGCCAATGCGCACGGGCTGGATCACCCGGATCTCTACTCGACTGCCTATGATATGGCTATCCTCGGTCTCTATGCTATGCAGGATGATCGCATCGCCGACATGGTCGCCTACGATGAGGCGGTCGTGGCCAAGCACTGGCTTATCAACACCAACAAGCTGCTCATGACCTATCCCGGCACCATCGGGGTCAAGACTGGTACCACGGACAACGCCGGCGAGTGCCTGATCGCCATGGTCAGGCGCCCTCAGGGCACGGTGATGAGTGTGGTCATGGACTCGCAGGACCGCTTTCTCGACTCGGTGCTGCTGCTGGACCACTATTACGCCAACTATGCGGAGATCACCGTCTCGATGCCCAACACGCCGCTGAACCGCTTTCGAGACGATGACGGCATCTGGCGCAGCCTGCGCATTGAGGAGCCCGTGACGCTTCTCGTGCATCCGTGGCAGACTGGCAGCGTGTCGATCTTTCGTCGCATCGATGACACCCGAGGTGGGCTTCCATCGGGCACTGAGGTTGGCACACTGGAGATCAGCATCGCGGGCAAGGTTGTGCGTAGCGAGCCGTTGTATGTCCGCTGATCGAAGGGTATCTTCCGGCGAGCGGCTCCAGAAGGTGCTGGCACATGCAGGTGTGGCTTCGCGGCGTCGCTGCGAGGAGATCATCGAAGCGGGACGCGTTCGGGTCAACGGCGCGGTCGTAACGACTCTGGGCACTCGAGTGGATCCGCGTCGCGATCGCATCGAGGTAGATGGGCAGCCGATTCACCGAGCCCCGAAGCTCTACTATGCCTTGCACAAGCCGGCAGGGGTGATTTCGACGGTACGGGATCCTCGCGGACGCCCCACAGCACGTGCACTGGTGCCAACCGACGAGCGTGTCTACCCTGTAGGGCGGCTGGATCGCGACAGCGAGGGACTCCTCCTATTCACCAATGATGGCGCGCTAGCGCAACGGTTGATGCATCCCCGCTACGAACACGAGAAGCAGTACTACACGCTGGTCTCTGGCACCCCGACGCGGGAGACGCTAGCAGCACTGCGAGAGGGGATCCTGTTGCCCGGTGAGGAGAGGCCGATGACTGCTGAGGTGCAGCGTCTCCCCACGACGTGGCACTGGCGTGGCCATCGGGCCCCCAAGGGATCGTGCTGGCTTGTGGTCATCCTGCGCGAGGGCCGCAAGCGGGAGATTCGGCGATTGCTACAGGCGACAGGGCATCTGGTCCAGCGACTCGTTAGGGTGCGCATCAGCACATTGCGGCTGGGTGATCTGGAGCCTGGCGAGGGGCGCTGGTTGGCGGATGAGGAGATCGCCTCGCTGCGCAGAGCCGCGGGGCTGGAAAGGACCTAGGATTGGGCGAGATCACCATTGCGATTGATGGGCCCGCTGCATCGGGCAAAAGCACGGTGGGAGAGCATGTCGCTCGGAAGATGGACTATGTCTATATCGATACCGGCGTGATGTACCGCGCGGTGACGTGGGCCGCGTTGGATCGCGGTATTCCCATCGAGGACGAGGCGGCTGTGAGTCAGCTTGCGGCCGAGCTTGAGATCCGAGTGCTACGGCCTACGTTGGACGATGGACGGCAGTACACGGTGCTAGCGGATGGCATCGATATCACGTGGGAGATCCGCTCCGCTGAGGTGAACCGCGGCGTCAGTCCGGTATCGGCCTATCCTGGCGTGCGGCGGGCCCTCACTGCCAGGCAGCGCGCCATTGGCAAAGAGGGCGGGGTGGTCATGGTCGGCCGCGATATCGGCACCGTGGTGCTCCCGGATGCTGAGGTGAAGGTATATCTCGACGCGTCGCTGCAGGAACGGGCCCGACGCCGCCACTTGGAGGATCAGCGTCGAGGGAAGGAAAGCGACCTGGCCGAGGTGATGGCCGATCTCGAGCACCGCGATCGGATCGACAGCACGCGCGCCGCCGCCCCGCTACGCCCGGCGGATGATGCGACCATCATCGATAGCACGAACATGACGGCCAACCAGGTCGTTGACCGTGTCCTTGCCCTGGTCCGCGAAAAGACCGACGCGCTTGCAGAGGCCGGATGATGGCAGGGGGCCGTGTGCTGAGCGTCGAGGCGGGATCTCTAGCTGAGGAGATCGGCATCGAGCGCGGTGACTTGATCCGCTCTGCCAACGGCCGTCTGTTGCGTGATGTCATCGACTTTCCCTTCTATGCTGCCGAGGAGCTCGTCATCCTAGAAGTGGTTCGAGATGGCGAGTTGCACCGGCTTGAGGTCGAGCGAGATCTCACAGAGCGGTGGGGAGTCTCTTTCACCGAGCCGACCTTTGACGGAATGCGCGAGTGCAACAACCACTGCCCCTTCTGCTTTGTCCAGCAGATGCCGCCCGGTTTGCGACCCTCGCTGTATCTGCGGGATGACGACTATCGGTACTCGTTCCTCTACGGTAACTATATCACCCTCACCAATCTGGACGACGCGGATTGGGAACGCCTCGCGGAACAGCGGCTTTCGCCGCTCTATGTCTCGGTGCACGCTGCCGACCCGGGTGTGCGGCGGCGCATGATCGGCAATCGACGCTCTCCGGATGTCCTCCAGCAGCTAGAAAGACTGGGCGATCTGGGCATACACGTGCATACGCAGGTCGTCGTGTGTCCAGGGATGAACGATGGCGATGTGCTGCGAGAGACGATACGCGAGATGGCTGCTCTGCATCCGGTGGTCCTCAGCTTGGCCGTGGTGCCGGTCGGCTTGACCAAGTACCGCAATCCACGCATCCGTCCCCTCGATCGAGACGATGCGCGTGGCGTGCTCCAGCTGGCGGATGCATTCTGGTCTGATCCGCCTGCGGGCATCCATGACACGTGGCTGTATCCGTCGGACGAGATCTTTCTGCTGGCAGAGAGGCCCATCCCGCCATCGAGCTTCTATCAGGAGGATGCTCAATACGAGAATGGCGTCGGGATGGTGCGGAATGTCCTCGATGATTGGGAGACTAGCGCCCAAACGATCACCTTGGGGGCGACAGGCTGTGAAGGGATGACCTGGGTGTGCGGTACGCTCATCGCGCCCGTGCTGGGGCCCATCGCAGAGGAGTTCGCGAGACGGTCTGGCTGTTCCATAGACCTGTTGCCTGTGCGCAACCGTGCTCTTGGGGACACTGTGACGGTGTCTGGGCTCTTGTTTGGCCACGATGTCCTGGATGCTTTGGCGCGAGGGCCAACTCGCCCTGTGACCGTTCTGCCACGCAGTATGTTTGACCAAACCGGCCTCCGCACGCTGGATGACCTGACAAGAGCAGATATGGAGGGTGCAACGGGCGCGCGTATCCTGCTGGCTGGAAACGTGTCCGAGGTGATCGACCAGCTCTCGCCTAGAACTGGCGCCGTTCTCTAGCACGCGTGCCTCCAGCCTTGCATGTGGACAGAAGCCCCGCGAGACGTATAATGGGCGTGCCGAAGCAGAGTCCAAGGGAGGACACGGGATGGCAGAGATCCGCCTGGAGAATGTAACCGTCACGTATGCCCCGCAAAAGGGCCCCAAGTTTCTTTCGAGCAAGGGCGTTCGCAACTATATGAGCGACTTTGCCGACCAGGACTTTGTGGCGCGCATCCGAGAGGCGGAACGTGAGGAGGAACGCCTGCGTGCTGACGGCAACGTCGTGGCGTTGGACGCGGTCGACCTGACCGTGCCGGACGGGAAGACCGTGTCCATCGTTGGGCCTTCCGGTTGCGGCAAGAGCACGCTGCTGCGCGTGGTGGCCGGTTTGCACGATCCTGACGAGGGCACAGTCTACTTTGACGGTCAGGACATGACAGAGGTCAAGCCCAAGGATCGCGGCATCGGTATGGTCTTCCAGAGCTATGCCCTCTACCCGCATATGAAGGGCGAGGGCAATCTCGGGTTCTTTTTCAAGGTTCGCCACCGCCCGGACGAAGAGATGCAAGAACGCATCCGCATCACCTCCGAGATCATGGGCATCGGCTTTGAGCAGCTTCTGTCTCGCAAGCCTGGCAACTTGTCAGGTGGGCAGCAGCAACGGGTCGCCATCGGCCGGTGCATCGTCCGTGATCCCAGCATTTTCCTCTTTGACGAGCCGCTCTCCAATCTGGATGCCAAGCTGCGCTCTTCCACGAGGGTGGAGATTCGCCGTCTGCTCCAGCGCTTTGCCATCACCGCCGTCTATGTCACGCACGATCAGGTCGAGGCCATCACCTTGGCCGACACTATCGCTGTGATGAAGCATGGCAAGATCGAGCAGATGGGCACCTACGACGAGATCACCAAGGCGCCCAAGACGGCCTTTGTGGCCAGCTTCCTAGGGATGCCTCCCATGAACCTCATGCGAGACTGGACGGTCATACCAGAGGGAGAGCTTCAGAGCGCCTATGGCACGATTGCTATCCCTGGCGTCTACCGTGACAAGCTGCAACCGGGGCAGAAGGTGATCCTCGGTTTTCACGCCGACGACGCCAGCATCGTCGCCATGGGGGATGCGCCCGACTGGGCCGGTCCCAAGCTGGAGGCCGAGGTCCTGAACACCGAACCCAACTTTGCCAGGCATCATCAGATCGTCAACGTACAGACCGCTGATCTCATCTTTGGCGTGGAGGCGCCGTTGGATCTGCGGGCCAATACGGGTTGGGACGTCGAGGTGCTGATCCCAGAAGAAACGGCCTACTTGTTTGATCAGGAATCGGATCAGAGGATTCTGCCAGGCTAGGCAGGGACATCCGATAGAGCTAGCAAAGGGGGAGGCGACGCGTCGCCTCCCCCTTGCTCGTGCCTATGTAGCAGTCCTCTTAGGTGACGGCACGGGCGGCCTCATCCTCGGCGGCTGCCACCGCGATGCCGTGCTGGTCATCCACTCGGTAGAGCAGGATGCCTCCGATGATAAAGAGTGTTACCAAGGCCAGGATGGCGTACCGGCTGGAGCCCATGGCCGCTCCCACAAAGCCAAAGATGGCAGGTCCCACAATGCCCGAGAACTTGCTGCTGATGTCATAGAAGCCAAAGAACTCGGCAGAGCGGCTGTTCGGGCTCATGGCGCCAAAGAGTGAGCGGCTCAGTGCCTGGCTTCCGCCCTGGACCGTCGCCACGGCAAACGCTAGCACCCAGAAGTGGAGCGTGCTCGTCACGAAATAGCCGGCAACGGCGATGCACGCGTAGATCGCCAACCCCAAGAGAATAGAGTTCTTGGTGCCGAATCGCTTGGCCAGCCATCCGAACAGAAAGGCGAACGGCGCAGCCACGAACTGTACCATCAGGATGGCGCCGATCAAATGCTCATTGGGGATCCCTAGCTCGGCGCCATAGATGGCTGCCATGGTGATGATGGTGCCAATGCCATCGTTGTAGAACCAGTAGGCGATCAGGAACTTGAGCAGCTCGCCGTACTGTTGGACATGCTGGAACGTGTATCGAAGCCGGTTGAAAGCGATGCGCAGGTAGCGCTTGGACCCGGAGGGCTGGCTCGCCGCCGCCGGCTCGGAGACGCGTCGAAAGAGGGGGATCGAGAACAGCCCCCACCACAACGCCACGCTTACAAAGGCCAGGCGTGTTGCCATCTCGCCGTCTGCGAAGCCAAAGGTGGAGGGATAGAGGATCCACGCGAGATTCACCGCCAAGAGGATGCCGCCCCCAACATACCCCCAGGCGTAACCTTGCGCTGAGACTTGGTCGATCTCGTCCGGCTTGGCCACGTGGGGCAGGAGAGCGTCGTAGAAGACGTTGGATCCCGAAAAGCCGATCCTGCCAAAGACATAGAGGAACGAGGCCAACAACCAATCGCCCGTACTGACCAAGTACAGCAGCGTCGTAGCAAACACGCCGACGCTGGCAAAGAAACCAAGCATCCGCTTCTTGCTGCCCGTATGGTCCGCGATGGCCCCTAGAACGGGCGCCGCAAAGGCTACCATGAGCATCGCGATGCTATTAGTATAGCCCCAGTAGCTCGTGGCGCGGGCCGGAGGCAGGTCTGCCGCCGCCACCGAGCTGTAGAAGGTTGGTAGGACTACCGCCATGATGGTGGTTGCAAAGGCCGAGTTGGCCCAGTCATACAAACACCAAGCTCGCACCGCACGGCGGTGGGCGGGGGTTGCAGACTCCGACATCTTGCTGCTACCTCCAGTCGTTGCGGGACGGCGCCGATGCTAGCAATCTGTTCGGGAGGCCGTCAACGCGTCTATCTCGTCAGCTCCTAGCGAAAGGGCACATGCAACGGACGCCCCAGCGCGTCTAGGGCGGCTTCGTGCAGGACCTCTCCTAGGGTCGGATGCGGATGGATCATGTGCTCGATCTCGGAGAGCGTCGCTTCCAGGCTCATCGCTAGGGT
>CAYOBT010000082.1:0-8726 GCA_964402205.1 uncultured Anaerolineales bacterium | reverse complement strand
GGTGGTTGCGACCGAGCTTGGCAAGACCCTGGCCGAGCGCGGCCATGAGGTGGCCTTTGTGAGCTATGTTTCGCCCCTGCGGCTTGGCGACGTGCCGGCGCGGGTGAGCTTCTACGAGGTACCTCAGTTCGACTATCCGCTGTTCCAGCAGCATTTCCCTCACTGCATCACGCTGGCCTCGCGCATGGTGGAGGTGGCGCGCATGCGGCATCTGCAGGTGCTGCACGTGCACTATGCCATACCCTTTGCACCGGCGGCTATGCTGGCGCGGCAAATTGCTGCCGACCTGGACCTGAAGGTCGTCACGACGCTCCACGGCACGGACGTGACGCTGGTTGGCCAGAACCCGATCTTTGCGCCGATCACCAAGGTTGCCATCAGCGCATCTGATGCCGTCACGGCCGTATCCCGCTGGTTGCGCGACGAAACGGTGCGGGCCTTTGGCTGCCAACGCGACATCGACGTCATCCACAATTTCGTCGATCCGCGGCGGTACGAGGCACGCGATGCGCTCTGTGTGCCGCCCCGCTCATGTGCTGAGCAGGTGACGCTGGTGCACATCTCGAACTTTCGCCCCGTCAAGCGCGTTGGTGATGTGATCGAAGTATTTGCGCGCGTGCATCGTCGCATGCGTGCGCGCTTGCTTCTGGTGGGTGACGGCCCGGACGTGAGCCTGGCCTTTCGAAGGGCCAGCGAGCTAGGCGTGGCAGAGGACGTGATCTTTGTGGGCGTCGTCGACGCCGTTGAGCCCCTGCTGGCTGCCAGCGATCTGTTGCTCTTGCCCAGCGAGAGCGAGAGCTTTGGGCTGGTAGCGCTAGAGGCCAGTGCTGCGGGCGTGCCGGTGATTGGAAGCGATACCGGTGGGCTCCCAGAAGTCGTGGTTCACGGTGAGACGGGTTTCCTCGCGCCCATGGGGGACGTGGACGCCATGGCAAGCCATGCCATCGCAGTTCTGGAGAACCCCGAGCTGAGGCGGCGCATGGGCCAAGCGGCACGTCGCAGGGCATTCCAAGAGTTCCCCGCTGACAAGATGGTGCCACAGTACGAGGCGGTGTACGAGCGCGTCTTGGCGGAAGAGTCTGCTCCGTGAGGGGGCTGTCGACTGAGGCGGGGGCGAGGTGCAGAGTGAGCCCGTCGAGATCCGCGCCCTGCATCACGGCGATCAAGCTTTTCTGTGGGCGATGCTCTACCAGGCCATCTATGTGCCGCCTGGTCAAGAGCGGCCGCCGCGCAAGATCGTCAATGATCCTATGCTGCGGCGTTATGTGGAGCGATGGGGACGAGCTGGCGATTGGGGTTTCGTGGCGCACGTCTTTGGGCGACCCGTAGGCGCTGCTTGGGTGCGCCAGTTTTCCGCGAGCGCGCCGGGCTATGGCTATGTGGACGACGCGACAGCCGAGCTTTCCATCGCCATCGTGCCTGAGCATCGGGGGCGCGGCATCGGGACCCGCTTGCTTAGGCGCTCGCTGTCTGCGGCTAGGGCACTAGAGCAGGACCTGAGCCTGAGCGTGTCTCGCAGCAACCCCGCGCGACGTCTGTACGAGCGACTGGGCTTTGTCCCCGTAGTCGAGGATCCGACCTCGGTGACGATGGTGCGACGCTGGGGGAGCGGCGGGTGGTAGGGGCACGCCATGCCGTGCCCCTCGCCCCTTCTGGTTGGATGGCAGACCAGGCTCAGCCTTGGACAAACAGGTACACGCGGACGCCCTGCATCTCCTCTGGCAACGTCAGGCGGATACCGCTTTCGGTGGACTCATAGTTCGCAGGCTCGATCTCGCCCCGTCCGTTGCCCAAGGGGTCCGATGCCCACTGAAGCGCGCCCTCGGGACAAAGCGGGAGCGTCAGTGTCAGCGCGCCCTCATCCTCGGCGGAGCTCGCCTCGAGGACCCACGCTTCTTGGATGTCCTGGGCCAGCTCTGCGGGGGGCAGCGGCGCGAACATCAGGTCCAGCGCCTTGTCGGCAAAGGCGTAGGTCGCCGCATCCACGGCGATGCCGGTCGTTGCCGCCCCCGCAAAGGCTACCAGATCGCCCCCGTCCAGTCGGTAGCTCAGCACGAGATCGCCCTGGTACGTGACACGGTGCTCACCGAGCATCGCATCGTCCAGCGACACCTCGCGCGGCGGCAGCAGCGAGGTGTCATATGTCTCTCCCTCCTCCCGGAAGAAGCCCCCTGACCAGTTCTCCTCGATGGGATATATATGGGGAGTCACGCTCACGGCGCCATTGGGCGAACGGCATACCATGTAGGGGCCGCTATTGGCGACGACATCGGCCCAGCCATCGCCCTCGTACGCCCCCAGTGCCGTTAGCAGCTCGTACAGGGCTCGAGGTGCGTCCGGTGTGGTGCCAGACTGGTCGTCGCGTGGACGAGCGCCTAGGTAGGCGAGCAGCCCGCCCGCGTCGGTATCACGGACTGTCCCCACGGCGCGATCTTGGCCGCCTACCAAGACAGAAGCTACGATATCCGTGCCGCGACCAGCGGACACGGGGTAGATCTGGTCCACGAGCAGATGCGTAAGCACCTCGAATGGCGCGACCTCGCCAAGGCGTCCCTGGAAACGCACCGTCTCCGCTTCCGCGACCAGGCCCAGGGCGGGGTCCTGCACTTCCCGAAGGCCAAAGAGCTCTCGCCAGTCCTCAAGGGCGGGGGCATCGTCCTTGTAGCGTGCCGGCGCGGGACCGGTCCACACCACGCGCCCTCCGCTGTTCGCCATGGCTGCGAGGGCGCCCAACGTGGCGCGCTCTACCAATGGCTGGAACAGCACCAGGACCGTGCCGTACACTTGGTCCTTCACGCGGATACGTCCGTCCTCTAGTACCTCAGCCCACTCGGCAAACTGCTCGTCGGTGATATAGTCGCAGTAGCCGTACTGGACCATCCAAGTGCCGAAACGCTCCTCGACATAGTTGAGATCCAGTGGGTGGATGGCCAGCACCGGCGAGCTTCGATGCTCCCAACCTTGGACCCACGTCGCCGCGTGGCGCGATCCGCCTAGGCCCATGGCAGCCGCCACGGCGCGCACCCGCTCCGAGACCGCCTGGGGAGCACCCCAATGGCCATGATAGCTGTAGGGGACATCATTCCACTTCCCAAAACTGCAAGCTAGCGCAGCCCCATAGTAGTTGCGATCGATATAGCCGCCCTCGGGATGGTCCGTGCCCATCCCCGTGAGAAAGTCCCCCCACCGGAAATAGTTGTAGCAGGCGGATACGTTCTCGCGGATGGACGAGGACCAGTCATACGCCGGCGTATAGTCGTAGCGGCTGCGCGGGGCATCCTCGGGGGCCCAGACGGCATTGGTATGATCGCAGGTAGGGGCCTCTTGCCATGTGGCGTGGGCACGCGTCCAGATGCGGTCCCGGCCAAAGAGCTCCTCGCCGTAGTGCTTGGCCTCAATGAACAGGTCCACCACGTGGTTGGTGAGCACCGCGAAATAGTCGCGGCGGAACTTCCACGTCCTGTGGATCTCCTCAAGCGTAGGGCCAAAGACATGCTGAGCGGGTTCGGGCTCGGCGCCAGGCTCCTGAAGGAACCCGTGCTGCCCATAGGCAAAGTACACGAGGTAGCGCGCGAAATCCGCGTATTGGTCGCCATGGGCCTGGCAGTAGGCATCGATCAGCCCAGGGGTCAGATGGCGCGTCGTGATCTCCGTCGTGCCAAAGTGGTTCCGCAAGTCCCAGTCGAACTGGATGTGCATTTCGTCAGAGTAGAAGGAATCGAAGGAAACGCCGGCATCCTTGTAGGCCTCAAGCATCTCTTTGAGGTAGGGGAGGGCGTCCTCGGCGAAATAGTCCATCTCTTCCACGTCGTACACGATCACCGCAAGAACGCGATCTCGCGCTCCAGGATCCTGAGCCTTCCCCGAGACCACGCCTGGGGCAAAGGCATAGCCCGAGTCGAAGGACTGCCTGGCATTGTCGTCCACCGCAAGTCTGGCGCTCGCGGAGATGTCCAGGATGGCGTCGGGGTCCACGGCGTAACAGTGCGTGCCGGGAATGCGCTCCTCGGAAAAGGCATAGGCGCGGACCTCGGCTACGTGCAGCGGCACAGGGCCCTTGTTGTGGAACCACTGCCGCTGGACGCGCATCGGCACCTCGTAGGAGCCATCGGGCCGTAGCACGCCTTCCTGGAACTGGAAGCTCTGGCTGCCTCGGCCCTTTTCGCGATAGTAGCCGGGTCCCAGGTCCAACGGTGACAGAACGCTGGCGCCAAAGCCGACACCTCGCTCGCGCGCCACGTCATGGAGGGCCTTGAACGTGCGGATGCACTGCGGGCTCGTGGGAAAGTAGTTGCGCTCCTCACCGCCAAAGAAGAAATCGTAAGCGACGTTGATGAGGGCGTGGTCATGGCCTTGCGCAGTATCGGCCAACTCGACCATGCTGCGGCCAAAGGCACGAAGCTCGAGGCCGGGGTCGTCCTCAAGAGCCTCCATTTCCTCGTCGCTGGTGATGATGAGCGCGCCGCCGGCGGCGGCCAGCATGCGCTGAACTTCGGTCAGTCGGTGAATCTGCTTCTGCATGGCGTTCTCCTCAGTATGGGGACCCTGCGTGTGCATAGGATATGATCCAGTGGGGGGAAGCGCAAGGCCTTCAGGCAGCGACGCGCACCCAGTTGGCTGTGCCTAGCTCCCCGTGGAACGATAGTGTCGCTCGCCCATGCGCCACAGGAGCAACGCTGCCCCGCAGAACGCCGGGCCTATGACGGGGCTCAGCCAGCCGAGCCAGGTCGGACCGCCGAGGGGATCCGCGCGCTCGAGGATGACGAGCACGGGGTAGTAGCAGGTCAGCGCCAGGGGCACCAGGTAGGTGAACAGCTTCCGGAACCAGTCGTCATAGATCGTGACGGGGTACTGGAAGGCTTGCACGCCGCCGTAGGTCATCGTGTTCATGACCTCGAGGCTCTCGGTCGTCCAGAAGGCGAGCGTCGCCTGGATGATGAGGAGCCCCACAAAGAGGCACGCGGCCCCGGCCACGGCGAAGGTTGCCAGTGCCAGCTTGAGGACCGTCCAACGGAGGCCAAGCCAGATGGTGCCGGCGCCTAGGGCGACGAGCGCCTGCGCAAGCCGTCCAGCGCGGCGGAGCGTCAGCTCCTGTGCGGCGAGCTGCAGCGAGGTCGAGCGCGGGCGCAGCAGGAGTCGGTCAAAGCCGCCAGACTTGACCAAGGCCCCAAAACGGTCGAATCCGGTGCCCACGGCGTCGGCTAGGCTAAAGGCGACGTTCGTCAGGCCATAGAACACGGCTACCTCCGCAAGGCCCCAGCCACGGAGTTGGCCGAAATGGTCAAACAAGACGGCCAGACCCAAGAGCTCGATGCCGGTGCTCAGCAAGTGGGCCAGGGTCAGCAGTGCCATGGAGGTCTTGTACTGCATCTGGCTGCGGACCGATGCCCCTATGTAGCTCGCTACCAGCCCGAGCGCATCACGCATCGTCAGCCTCCTTGGATGACCAGGCGCCGTTTGGCGCGTGATAGCAGCCATCGCCCTAGGAGTGTGAGGATCACCAGCCAGACAGCCCCTCGTAGCAACGCTATGGGCAACGCGCTGAGGGGCAGCGCGCCTGTGTAGAAGCGACCGGGTGTGTCCATCATGAGCGCAAAGGGAAGGTTCTCGACGACAGGCTGCGACCATGCCGGGAAGAAGGCCAGCGGCACGATCATCCCGCTCAAGACCATGGCGATCGTGCCCACGATCTGGCGCACTCCCAACGCTGAGATGGTCCACATAGTGAGCACCGCTACGGCTGCGGCCAGCGTCGATGATAGGACTAGCGCAAGCAGCGTGGTCGCCGCAAAAGCCCCAGCTGCGGCCAGGCTGGAAGGAGGTGCCAGGCCGAAGAACAGCCCTGCGATGGCGAGCTCGGGCACCGCTCGGAGCACCACGCCGCTGAGGCGATTGGCCATGTCGCGGCACACCCAGTGCGTGTGGAGGTCAAGGGGTCGTAGCAGCTGGTAGACCACCTGGCCACTGGCGACCTCTTCGAGGATCTCTCGATCGATGTACCACGGCTGCATCAGGAGCAATGCCTGGCCGAGCCAGACGTAGCTTACGACTTGGTCTAGCGACATGGGCTGCTGGCCAGTCGACGACTCGTAGAAGGCCGCAAGAATCATCACACGCATGAGGCCCCAGAAGAGCTGCGTGACCATGCCCGCCATGGCGGCGGCTCTGTACTGCAGCGATGCGCGGAATCTGGCGCCCCAGGCAGCGGCGTACGCGCGCAGGGTGGCACTCACGGCGTGTCTCCTTCGCGATAGAGGCGAGCGACGACGCGCTCGATGGGTTCATTCTCGACGGTGAGATCGCGAATGGGGTAGCGCGCGCACAGCCGCGAGACAAGATCGGCGGCTGCTACCTGGCTGGGGTCATAGGCGAGCTCGGCGCGGCTGTCGGTGTGGGCGACGACGGTGGCATCCCCATCGGTGACGGTGATCCCCGGCTGCGCTAGCTCCACGATGACGCGTCGCGTGGCTCGGACGCGTCGGCGGATATCGTCCAGCGTGCCATCGATGAGGATCTGTCCGCGGTTGATAAGCACCACACGCCGGCACAGCGCCTCGATGTCGTCCATGTCGTGAGTCGTGAGGATGACCGTGACGCCTTGCTCGATGTTGATCTCTCGGACAAAGGCGCGCACTGCGAGCTTGGAGACGGCATCCAGGCCGATGGTGGGTTCATCCAGATAGAGGATGCGCGGCTGGTGGAGGAGGGCGGCTGCCAGGTCGCAGCGCATGCGCTGGCCCAGGGAGAGTTGGCGCACCGGCGTGTCCAGAAGCGGGTCGAGATCGAGCAGATCCACCATGCGATCGCGCATTTGGTGGTAGGCAAGCTCGGGCACGCGATAGATGCGCCGCAGCAGATCGAACGACTCGATCACAGGCAGATCCCACCAGAGCTGCGTGCGCTGGCCAAAGACGACGCCCAGTTGCTGTGCCAGCCTGGTTCGCTGCTGCCAAGGTACCAGGCCCAAGACAGTGCAGTCTCCCGATGTGGGGACCAGGATGCCTGACAGGATCTTGACCGTGGTCGACTTGCCCGCGCCGTTCGGCCCGATGTAGCCGACGAGCTCGCCCTCTTGGATGTCCAGCGAGATGCCGCTGAGGGCGCGCACGACGCGATAGCGCCGGTGAAGCAGCCCCTTGAGGGCGCCCCACGCGCCTGGGTCGCGCTCGGCGATACGAAAGGTGCGGACCAGATTGCGTACGTGTATCTGCGGCATGGGGCCTCGCGGGCTGCTTGGGGCTGATGATAGGATGACCGATGATAGCAGCAAGAAAGGCGGTTGGCAAGGCTCCATCCGTCGAGATGGCCGCTCTTGTCCTCACATGATGGTCTCGCCTAATGCCCTCACACCGCAAGACACCCCCTCAGCCCGCGACGCATGCGAGCTAGAAGAACCGGCCCGCCTAGTATCGCCACCTAGTCTCGGCCCTGCCATTGACCGCGGGAGACGATGCGAGCAGAATGCCTGGCGCGAATCACCTGGGCATCGCTATCAGAGGGGAGCGACGATGACGGCGCGCGAACGATACCTCGACACCGTCCTTTTCCGACGTCCGCCGCAGATTCCGCTAGTCCCTGGCGGCCCTCGCGAATCTACGTTGGCCACATGGCATCGGCAGGGCCTGCCGCAAGACGTGGATCTGTGGGCGCACCTGGCTGATCTGGTCCCGCGGGAGGCCTTCGACGGACCGGTCAGCGTGCAGGCGGACTTTCGCATGATGCCGCTGTTCGAGGAGCGGGTGCTGGAGCACTGTGGCGGGCACTATGTGGTGCGGGACTGGATGGGGGCTACGACAGAGATGACAGACCACAAGATGCGAAATGCCAGAGCGGGGTGGAGGCTATCGGCTCAACGCCAGGTGATCTTGGGCTTCTGACCGCGCTTCAGGTCTATCCGTCGGATCAGCACCCTGGCGATGGCCCGATGCTCCTCGGGCGAGGCGCCGTCGAGATACTCCAAAGCCGGCGCGAAGTCGCTGAAGTCCGGTGGCGCCGACTCCCGTAGGCGCCGCGCCACGATCTCCTTACGGTGCTCAAGCGACGCGGCCTCCTCCTCGGTGCGACTGCGGCGCTCGATGAACTCCTGTAGGCTGATGGCTCCGACCTCGTAGGCGTGGTCCCACCGTGCATGCCGAGCGCAGCTATCGGCCAAGGCCTCCTCGAGCTCGGAGACCTCGTCTTGCAGCTTGGACACGTCGATCTGGGCGGCGCGCATCTCTCTGTAGGCGTCGGGGCTCTCCAGCGCCCACCTGATGCGACCCAGCACGTAGGCGTGGACCCGTTTCGCCGAGTGCCCGTTGTTTTCGCACTCTTGCCCCATGGAGCGCAGGTAGCGGCCACAACGCAGGTAGAGCCGATAAGACGACGTGGGCTTCCCTTTGACCCTATAGTATGCCATGTGGTAGCCGCAGAGGCCGCAGCGCAGCAGGCCGTTGAGCCAGTCGCCTTTGTAGGTCTTCTCGTAGCGGTAGGCGGCGGTGTGCTCGCGCGAGACCTCCTGGGCGCGCTCGAAGGTCTCCTTGTCGATGATCACGGGGTGTGAGCCTTCCGAGTTGCTGTATCGCCCCCAGTGGGCCACGCTGATGTAAACGGGGTTCTCGAGGATGCGGATCACCGTGCGCGAGTACCAGGTCGTGCCAGACCGCGTCGCGGCCCGGCGCGAGCCAGGCGTAGGCACGTTGCGGCTGTTGAGCTCGGCCGCAATCCGTGAAGTCCCATAGCCCTCG
>CAYOBT010000081.1:0-8747 GCA_964402205.1 uncultured Anaerolineales bacterium | reverse complement strand
CCTCCCATCTGCGACTATGAGGGAAGCAGCTATCGCACCGACTTTTGGGAGGGCCAAGGGCGCGACTATGAGGACCTGGCAGAGCGCCACGCCCTCCGCAAGCTCCTGCCCGATGCCGGGTCACGCCTCCTCGATATCGGCGCCGGCTTTGGACGCCTCGCCGATCTCTATGATGGATACGGCCACGTTATCCTCCTGGACTATTCGGTGTCGCAACTGCAGTACGCCCGTCAACACCTGGGCGACTCTCGCTTCACCTATGTTGCCGCCGATCTGTACCAACTCCCGCTTGCCAACAATGCAGTCGATACTACTGTGATGGTCCGGGTCCTTCACCACATCACGGACGTCGCACGGGCCCTGTTCCAGATCCAACGCGCCACACGAGGCAGCGGCACATTTGTGCTCGAGTTTGCCAACAAGCGCCACGCCCTCAATATCGCGCGGCGTATTCTGGGATCTGACGTGGATCCCTTTGATCATCAGCCCTATGCCTTTGCCGAGTTGCACTATGATTACCATCCCGCCTGGGTCCGAGAGCAGCTGCAGGAGGCGGGCTTCCAGCCGCAGCGAGAGCGAGCCGTATCCAGTCTTCGCATACCTGCGCTCAAGCGCCTGATCCCAGCCAGGCTTCTGGCTCGCATGGACGCCGCGCTTCAAGCTCTCACGGCACCGCTGGCCATCGCCCCCAGCCAGTTCGTGCGATCGCGCGTCGTCAAATCGAGCGCCTCCCTAGCACAGCACATCCTGGCCTGCCCACGATGTGGCCAGTCACCGTTGGACGAGTCCGGCTCGCAAGTCTCGTGCCCGGCGTGTCATGCCCACTGGGCCATCGACCAAGGCGTGTACGTGTTCAAACGCGAACTAGAGGGCTCGTCGTAGACCTGAGGGCGCCAAAGGCTTGCTGCGCTGACCATTGACGGCGTCTGGAGCACCGACTATACTCTCTGCCAACTGCACCACAGGAGGATGCCGCGATGAAACTATCCTGTCTCCAAGAGAACCTCGCCAAGGGACTCTCGGTGGTTGGTCGAGCCGTAGCCAGCCGGAGCACACTCCCTGTGCTCTCCAACATCCTGCTCGCCACCGATGCATCCCGCCTCAAGCTTTCGGCTACGGATCTCGAGATCGGCATCCATTGCTGGGTTGGCGCCGACGTTCAGGAAGAAGGGTCGATCACCGTTCCCGCCCGCCTGCTCACCGAGCTCGTCAGCTCGCTACCGACTGGGCCTATCAACCTAGAGCTGATCACCCGCACGCACACGCTCAACCTGACATCGCAGCGCTTCGAAGCCAATATCAAGGGCATCGACGCCCAAGAGTTCCCCTTGATTCTCCTGCCGGAGGAAGAGGCACGCATCAAGCTCGAGCCCGAGACGCTCCACGAGATGATCGACCAGGTGGCATTCGCCGCTGCCCAAGACCAAACGCGACCCGTGCTGACCGGTGTCCTCGCCGAGATGGAGGCGGACAAGCTCACACTAGCCGCCGCTGACAGCTACCGCCTCTCCGTTCGCTCACTGGCCATCGAGGATGGGCCAGAGACCAAGACCAGCGTCATCATTCCCGCCCGAGCCCTCCAAGAGCTGAGGCGCATCAGCTCCGACGAGCAGAAGCCCATCGACATGCTTGTGGCACCCAACCGAAGCCAGGTCTTCTTCCACATGCCCAATGTGGATCTGGTATCGCAGCTTGTAGAAGGCAACTTCCCCGCGTATCGTCAGATCATCCCCGCCTCGCACACGACGACGACAACCATGCAGACATCGGAGCTCCTCAAGGCCGTACGTACGGCGTTTGTCTTTGCGCGGGATTCGGCCAATATCGTCCGGATTCAAGTCGTGCCCAACGGCGACAATGTAGGACGCGTCATCGTCAGCGCGACCTCGTCTGAACATGGCGACAATGTCGTCGAGCTGGACGCCACCATCGATGGCGAGCCTATCGAGATCGCCTTCAATGCCCGCTACCTGATCGATGTTCTCAGCGTGATCTCTACTGCGCAGGTAAGCCTCGAGACCCGCGATGTCTCGAGCCCTGGCGTGATCCGTCCCGTCGCCGACGGCGGGGATTTCCTGCATATCATCATGCCGATGCACATAGCGCGGTAGCGCCTATCTCATGCAACTCTCCCGTCTAGAGTTGGAGCATTTTCGAAACTATGCGCGCCTCAAGCTCGAGCTTGGGGCGCGTTGTCACATCTTCCACGGTCGCAATGCCCAGGGAAAGACCAATCTGCTCGAGGCCATCTACTACCTGGTCACGACGAAATCCCCTCTAGCATCCAGCGATCGCGAGGTCATTGGCTGGGATGCCACCTCGGAGCCAATTCCATACGCCCGATTGCAGGGAACCTTTCAGCGATCCGACGCCTCCGTCACGATCGAAGCAACTCTGATGCTGGAGGCAGGCACTGATCCCACCGAGACACCGCGCCTACGGAAGCAGCTCCGCGTCAATGGCGTGCGGCGCAGGGCTATGGATGTGCTCGGTCACGCCAATGCAGTCCTCTTTATGCCGCGGGATATCGACTTGGTCACCGGCTCTCCCAGCATACGTCGCCGGTACCTAGACGGCACGCTCTGCCAGATCGACAGTCCGTACTGCCGTGCACTTTCCAAGTACAACCGTGCCATCAGCCAACGAAATGCCCTACTGAAGCGCATTCGAGAGCATCAGGCCCGACCAAATGAGCTTTCCTACTGGGATCAGCAGGTCGTCACCCTCGGCGCTCACGTTCTGGCCCGACGCCGGCGCGCCGTCCATGATCTCGATACCTACGCATCGCAAGCGCACGCTGACCTCACCTCGCACCAAGAGCGCTTGTCACTGAGCTACACGTCGTCGCTCGAGGAGCGACTCACCGAGGCTCACATCGATCAGGAGGCTATGGCGGCCGACGCATCCGCCATAGAGGCTCTCTGGCGCCGCGCGCTTCCGGTCCTTCGTGGCGAAGAGATAGGACGTGGCATCACCGTCGTCGGCCCACATCGCGACGACCTGGTGTTCGCCATTGGGGGAAAAGAAGCCGCCGCCTACGGTTCGCGGGGACAGCAGCGAACGGCGGCCCTATCGCTCAAGATGGCAGAGATGCGCCTCATGACCCAGGCGACTGGCGAGCGCCCGATCCTGCTGCTGGACGACGTCGCCTCCGAGCTTGACAGGCAACGATGCCAGCAGTTGATCGACATAGTGCACGCATCGGATCAGGTGCTCATCACGACAACCGAGATGGATGATCTGCCTGCCGAGCTATGTGCCGAAGCACAAGCCTGGTACGTCCAAGCGGGGACGGTCGCGCCTGTCACTGATGCGGGGTGATCTAGGACGCGGGTACCCTAGAGAGGTCGTTTGCTGGGCATCCCAGGGCGTCGAGGAAACTTGACCGGAGTAGGAGCACGCTTTTCGGCGACGACCAAGTAGCGATCGCCGGGTACGTCGGGCAGATGGACCGGCTTGACAACCGTGACCTCTCCCCCGAGCGATACGAACGCGGCGCCGGCTTCCTCTATCTCTGTGCTAGCGTCCGGCCCTTTCTGCGCCACCATCACGCCACCGAGACGCAGTAGCGGCAAGCAATACTCGGCCAAGATCCGCAGAGGCGCCACAGCGCGCGCAAGCGCCACATCGTATTGCTCTCGATACTCGGCCTCCTGCCCAAGATCCTCAGCCCGGGCATGTAGAATCTGCACATCGCGCAACCCCATACGCTCTGTTACGTGAGCAAGGAACTCGCATTTCTTGCGGGTCGCCTCGATCAGCGTCATCTTGATTTCTGGAAGCATGATCTTGAGCACCAGGCCAGGGAACCCCGCCCCAGATCCCACATCGCAGAACCACAGCCGCCTCGCGCTCCGACGCACTGGAACCGTATCCCCTGTCGACGCGCCAGCCTCGGGTATCACCAGCAGGCAACTCATCGCGTCGAGAAAGTGTTTTCGCTGAATCTCCTCACTGCCAGTGATGGCGGTCAGGTTGAACCTCTGGTTCCACTCCTGAAGTTCCTTGAGATAGATCCGGAAGGCATCCAGGTGCTGGCTCGTGAGCGAGAGTCCCAACGCACGAGCGCCTAGCCGCAGCACTTCCAACGCCATCCCATTCGCTCCCCGGTGCCTATTCGTCAGGGAAGATCTTGCCCGGATTCATGATGCCTTTGGGATCCAGCGTGTTCTTGATCGACCGCATGACATCCAGCGCCTCACCATGCTCCTGGCGCATAAAGGGTCGCTTCATCAGCCCAACCCCATGCTCGCCCGTTGCCGTGCCCCCCATCTCTAGTGCCCGCCGGATGATCTTGGCCGTGAGCTCCTCACCAAGCGCAAAGGCTTCCGGGTCGCTGCCGTCGACGATGGCTTCCGTATGCAGGTTGCCGTCGCCAGCGTGCCCAAACGCATAGATGCGCACGCCAGAGCTGCGTGCGAGCTCGTGCACAAAGGCTACAAGCTCAGCAAAGCGCGACATGGGAACGCACGCATCGCCCCCTATCAGCGTCATTCCCGGATGCGAGCGCTTGATCGATTCGCGCGCTTCGCGCCGGGCGCGCCAGAGCGCCTCTCGCGCCTCGGTGTACTCGGCCATATCGAAGCGCACCGCACCGCATTCCTCGCAGATGCCGCGGAGATACGCAATCTCCTCGTACATGCCATCGTTGCTGCCATGGAACTCGACAAAGAGCGTGGGAAGGTTGGGCAACCTCAGTCCCTGCTGCTCGTTGGTGATACGCGTCGTCTCGGCATCCAGAATCTCGATGGCAGCGGGCGACAGCCCACATCGAAGCGTCTCGTATACCGCTTGGGTTGCTCCATCCAGGTCGGGGAAAGAACTGGTCACGGCCATGACGCGCTCGGGCAGGCCCACAACCTGCATAGTCACCTCGGTGACGACACCCAGCGTCCCCTCGGAACCCACAAACAGGTCCACCAAGTCGTAGCCGCTACTGGTCTTAGTAGCGTGACTCCCGACGCGGACGACCTGCCCACCCGGCAAGACGACCTCCAGGCTCAGGATATAGTCGCGCGTCACCCCGTACTTGACGGCTCGCATCCCGCTCGAGTTGTTGCTCACCATCCCCCCGATGGTGGCCACCTCCGAGCTACCAGGCGCCGGCGGGAAGAACATTCCCAGTCGTCCCAGCTCCTTGTTCAGTTCAGCGTAGACCACGCCAGGCTGAACAACAACCTGTAGGTCCCGCTCTCGGATATCAACGACCTCGTTCATGCGGTACATGTCCAGAAGCAACCCGCCATAGATGGGCACGGGATTGCCTTCCAAGCTCGAGCCCGCGCTCCACGGGACGACCGGCACGCGATGCTCCTGTGCCCACGCAAGCAGGCCCGAAACCTGCTCCGTCGTCGTCGGCCAGACGATGACATCGGCGCGCCCATGCGGACTGTGCGATTCGTCGATGCTGTGGGCATCCAGATCGGCAGAGCGCGTCGATACGTTGGACCGTCCCACGATCGCCTCTAGCGCCCTTGTGTCGATCTCTCGCACCATAGAGCCCCCTTTGGCCACGGTCGTTCCCATTATGCTCCCTTGGATAGGACGTTGCTCCCGTCATCCTCATCAGGAGGTGAGAGAAGGACGTCTCGAGGCTTGCTTGACCCGGTGGGAGGACCGATCACGCCGCGCTCGTCCATCGTGTCCACGATACGAGCCGCTCGCGTGTAGCCAATGCGGAAATGCCGCTGCAGCATAGAAATAGAAGCGCGCTGCTCTTCCCGTACGAGCTCGATCGCCTCTTCAAGCAACTCGTCCGTCTCTTCGTCTTCGGTATCGAGATCCTGCTCGGGGTCGACCCACAGTCTAGGCTGCACCATCCGATCCGATGCATCCCATCTGGCGCTATCGGGCACGTCAGCCGGCGACCAGTCCAGCGCCTCTGCCTGTTCTTGCCACCACGCAATGATGCGGCGCAGCTCACCGTCAGAGACCCAAGCCCCTTGCATGCGGATCAGACGCACATTGTCCGGCGCCATATACAGACCGTCGCCACACCCCAGTAGCGCATCGGCGCCCGGCGAATCCAGAATCACGCGCGAATCGGTCTGTGAGGCCACAGCAAACGCAATGCGAGCTGGCAGGTTGGCCTTGATAAGGCCCGTCACGACATCGACTGACGGCCGTTGGGTCGCCACGACGAGGTGAATGCCCGTCGCTCGCGCAAGCTGGGCGAGCCGACAGATGCTGTCCTCGACAGCGTCCGCGCTCACGAGCATGAGGTCTGCCAGCTCGTCGATCAACACCACCATCGACGGTAGTTGCTCCGCCGGTGAATCGCGCACGATCTCGTTGAAGGCTTGGATGTTCCGAGCGCCCACCCTGGCGAGCAGCTGGTATCGGCGATCCATCTCGTTGAGGACCCACTGCAGCACACCCACTGCCCGCTCCATGTCCACGATGACTGGGGCGGCCAGATGCGGAATGCCCCCAAACGCCGATAGCTCCACGCGCTTGGGGTCGATCATGATCATGCGCAGCTGCCTAGGCGTATTCTGGCACAGTAGTGAAGCGATGATGGCGCTGAGGCAGACGGACTTGCCAGATCCCGTCGCGCCTGCCACCAGCAAGTGCGGCAGCGTGCGCAGATCATCGACGACGGGCTTCCCTGCCACGTCGCGCCCCAGCCCCAGCCGAAGCGTCCCTGGCAGATGCTGGAACGGCTTGGACTCCATGATGCCACGCAACCCCACCACAGCGGGTTGAGCGTTCGGCACCTCCAGACCCACAATGCTGCGTCCTGGCACAGGCGCCTCGATCCGGACCGGAGCCGCAGCCAATGCCAGCGCTAGGTCGTTGGCAAGTGCAACAATGCGACTCACCTTCACTTTGGTGCGCTGCACCTCACCGTTGCGATCGCGCTTCTCCAGATAGCCCGGCTCTAGTCCAAACTGCGTCACGACGGGTCCAGGACTCACCTCCACTACCGTCACCGGCACGCCCAAGCTGCGGCAAGTATCCTCAATGACCTTCGCCTGGGATCTCAAGTCGACAACGCTAACCGAAACCACCGATTCGACGTCGAGCATATCCTCGACACGAGGCAGCTCCCAGGGCAGATCAGGATTGCCGCCAGCTTGCAGATCCTCATCATCCGGCCCTGGCGCAGCGGCTACAGACGGTGTAGAAACGCCCTGCGCGCCTTCGGGTTCGAACTGATCCACGGGCACTGAAACCGCGTCGGTCTGCCCTCTTGCGGGAGAAGGCACCGGAGCAGCTTTGCGCGCGATACGCATGATCTCGCCCAGCGCTGAGCTCGCTGCTGTCACGGTCGCAGAGCCTACGGTCCGCATCGCGCGCCAGACCTTTGCCAAGACGCCACCTAGCCACGCCGCCATAAGCGACAGCGGTAGCTCCAAAGCGAGCGACAAGCCCAAGGCCGCTAACGCCAACATGAGAGCAATGCCGCCAACGGGCCCTAACCACTGGGTCAAGACGCCGCTGACAGCGCCTCCGACCTTTCCGCCGCCGCGACCAATCGCTGCCTCGGGAGCAACCCCCGCTCGGAATCGCTCCGTGACTCCGAGCAGCATGGCCAGCAGGAGCACAACACCGAGCGCTCGCACCCACGGGAACACGACTGAGCGACCTGCGCCGTGAGCCGCTAGTAACACGCCCCCCGCGCCCACGCTGATAGCCACAGGGTACAGGCCCCAACCGAGTAGGCGCGTGATGCTTGTCGCCCAGCGGGTCGTCAGCCGACCATCGCCGCCCAAGACAGCTGCCGCCAACGTAAAGAGTGCCAGCCCCAGAACCAACACGCCCGCACTCGTCTTGAGCCATGGGCTCGCCAGAATGCTCACCACGTTGTGCAGGACAATCCTGGCATCAAAGCGCTTCTTTTTTGTTTTTCTGCGCTTTGTCATCGTTTCCTACTATTCGGTCACTAGAAGCTTCTCCCCTAGTATTCCTGCGGATACAAGCCTCCCTGCACCGGTACCTGGAAGCCCACACAACGCAAAGCGAGATCGTCTCGCCATGCCACTCCTAGAATAGAGAGAGCTGTTCAGGAGGCTCGGGTTCCGCCTCGTCGGCCAGGGCGTTGATGTCCGACAAGATGGCGGGCAGCTTCTTGATATCCTGCTCGATAAAGCTCTTGTACCGTGGCTGGTGCAGCCCTGCTGCGGGGTGGAACATGGGAAAGTAGACAATATCCCCCATGCGCTTGGGCGTCCCGTGGACGCGACTGATCGTCGTCCCCGTGAACGCAAGTCGCATCGAAAACCGTCCTAACGTGACAATGATCTTGGGCTTGATCAGCTCGATCTGCCGTTCTAGGAAGCCTTCGCAGGCCTCAATCTCGTCGGGTTGCGGATCACGGTTGTCCGGAGGACGGCATTTGACGACATTCGTGATATAGACATCTTCCCGGCTGAGCCCAATCGATGCCAGCAGCTCGGACAAATAGTTGCCAGCGGCCCCTACGAAAGGTCGCCCTTGCTGATCTTCATGATAGCCTGGAGCTTCACCGATGAACATGATATCGGCGTGGTCTGGCCCCTCCCCGGGCACAGCCTGCGTTCGAAGCACCCCCAGCCGACACCGCTCACACTGGCGGATCTCCTCGTCAAGTTGCTGCAGCTCTGTCACTGGGCCTGCCTCCTCTTTCACTCGACAGCCTTCATGCTGCGATTATAGATTGGGCTGGCCGTATCGTCCACCGGCCAGCACGCTCTTTGACCTGAGCCGGCACGGAGAGTACCCTCTCCTCTTGATGCGCGGCACAGACATACCAACCATCGAGGAAA
>CAYOBT010000080.1:0-8790 GCA_964402205.1 uncultured Anaerolineales bacterium | reverse complement strand
ATCAGGAACCTGCCCATGGTGGAAGAGAACACAGGTGGGGCCTGCGCACAGCCGCACTATCCGATAGGCGAGACCGTGACGGTTGCCAAGCTGAGCATGTATCGGAAACGGCTATCGCTGTTCAGTGGCGAGACGGTGTCAGGCGAGGACCTTTTCCCCTACTGGGCAGATATCCTCGGCAGGAGCAAGGTGGCCGTGCGTACCGATGCCAAGGCGTTGCTGGAGAACGTGGATTGGGAGACCTATGGCAACCACCGTGTGGTTCTGTTTGGCGACCATCGCCAGCAGCTCAAGGAAATGGCCAAGCTGATCGGCTTTGAAGTCTTTGAGAAGGACAGGCTCTGGCGGGACTAGTCGGTACGAAGAAACGCTCGTCGAACGACCCCATCCTGTAGACACAGACAAGAGGCGGCTCACCCTGGTGAGCCGCCTCTTGCTGCGTGTGTCTCAGAGCGCTAGCTAGCCGGCGTTCGTGCCAAATGGCGCGAATATGTGCATGTTAACTATTGACATCTCACATATAGGTGGTATGATAAGAGTGAGGCTTGGCACGAGCTTGGGCAAGCTGATCTGCGAATGGATCAAGTTCTCTGGGAGGTAGCGGATATGCCTGGATTCGATGGGACGGGTCCGGCTGGCGCAGGCCCCATGACGGGAGGCGCCAGAGGATGGTGTGCGCCCTATGGCGTGCGCTATGGCGGAGCGTATCGTTATCCTCGTGCTGCGTACCCGGCCTCTGGCCCCTATCGCCGACCGTTCGGGTTCGCCCGACCGCGGTTTGGTCTTGGATGGGGTGCGCGAGGTGGTGGGGGTAGAGGACGCGGCCGAGGTCGCTGGTAAAGGAGGTCTACATCATGCCTCTAGGAGACGGCACAGGCCCGATGGGAATGGGCCCGATGACAGGTCGAGGAGCTGGCTATTGCGCTGGCTATGGCGCGCCTGGCTACCTGAACCCCGCGTTTGGCCGGGGATGGTGGCGAGGCGGCGGCTGGGGCAGAGGTTGGTGGGGCGCCGGTCGAGGCTTTGGCGGAGGTTGGTGGCGCTTTGGCTACGCGCCCGCTTGGGGTGCGCCGGCCTATGGGTACGCGCCCTATGGCGGTCCCCTCTCCAAAGAGCAGGAGGCGGACGCTCTGCGGCAGCAAGCTGATCTGCTTGCCAAGTCGCTTGAGACCATCAACCAGCGGCTTCAGGAATTGGAGAAGGAGGACTAGCCTAGCGTCCCGTTCAGGCCACTAGCCATCGCTTGGTGTTGGACGAACTGGTTGTGCTGTTGGGCGGATGCACTCTGGGACGCGCCTGCACAGATCCGTGAAACACGATAGCCCGTTCCGGGGACGCTTCCCAGAGCGCGCCGCCCCTTGCGCTTGCCATGGCCTCTGATGGCATGGCGTGGCAGGGGCGTTGGAGGTAGTGGCATGCGTCTCGGACGATGTCACATGTTGGTAGGCGCCGGGCTTCTTCTGCTGATCGGATGCACGGCTTGTCTTGGGGGCGGCACGCCCACGAAAGGGCTGCCTCCCCTACAGCCTTCCTGCACGTTGCAGCCGACGGCCTCAATGACGCCAGTTCCGACAAAGACGCAGCTACGCATGGCCAGTCCTACCGTGGTTCCGACGAAGGAGCCCATCGTGATTACGATTCTCTATGATAACTACCCCTACGACGAACGGTTGCGTACGTCGTGGGGGTTTTCGTGTCTTGTGGAACGAAGTGGTCTGCGTGTGCTGTTTGATACAGGCGGGGACTCGCCGACGCTGCTTGGCAATATGGAGGCGCTGGGCGTCGACGCCGGGAATCTTGACGCGATCGTGCTCTCGCACATCCACGGCGATCATGTGGGAGGGCTGGAGGGCATCCTGGCTCAGAATGGGGAAACGGTGGTCTATGTGCCGCATTCGTTCCCCACGCGCCTCAAGAATGATGTGCGCAGCATGGCTCGCCTCGTAGAAGTGGGCGATCCCATGCGCATCGCCGAGGGCGTGCATAGCACCGGGGAAATGGGCGGTGGCATCAAGGAGCAGGCGCTCATCGTTTCCTCGGCAGAGGGCGCGATCGTGGTCACCGGCTGCGCACATCCTGGCATCGTGGCCATCGTCACCAAGGCGAAAGAAGTCTCTGGTGAGCCGATCGAGCTCGTCCTGGGTGGGTTCCACCTGAGCGGCACCGGTCAGGCTGGCATTCGAAGCATCGTCGATGACTTTCGGGAGTTGGGGGTCCATCGCGTGGCGCCTACGCATTGCTCAGGCGATGCGGCCCGGCGCATGTTCAGGGAGGCCTATGGCGACGCCTTCGTAGCTGCAGGTGCCGGCCTCAGACTGGAAATCCAACAGTAACGGAGGCGACGAGGCGGGCGGGCATCTCGGCATAGATGGAATCGCTGCCAGTGCTTTGCTCTGTGTGGTACGTAGCGTGATTTCGTCGACGAGATATCGCGAGAGGAGTGAGTCATGAGAGCTTTGGATGCAAAAGTGCGCGTCCAGCCAATGTTCGCCCAGCTACTGCATGGCGCTCCGTACGAGGGGCCATGCCGGGTCGGGCGCAGAGAGGACCTCGCGCCAGAGGCTGAGCGTGAGCGTGGGAAGGAGCGGTTTCAGGCTGCGGTAGCCGAGCTACGCGCCAACTTGAGCGACGATGCCGAGCTACTGGAGCCCGTCTATCTTGAGTGGCACGACGATTTCGTGCTGCCCGAGTCCGAGCTCGCCAAGCTGGCGCCCGATGTGTACGAAGCGGATCTGGTTCTGTCGCTGCCATCTGGCTTGCCGCAGTATCCCGCTATCAGCGTCGCCAATCGCTACGGCAAGGCTGTGGGCACGCTGGGCTGGGTTGCCAGCATCGACATCATCGCCTACTTGAGGTCGCGGGGCATGGAGGGCTATGCCTTTCTGGACTATGCGGACCTGAACCGCGTGCTATCGCTGTTGCGGGCGCGCAAGGCGTTCCGGCAGACGCGCTTTCTGGTGGCTACCGAAGGGAACGCCACGGTGCCCACCGGCGTGGTGAGCAGCATCTGGGATCTGGAGGGCCTGAGAGCTCGGTATGGCGTGGACCATGCCTATGTTTCGGCTGGCGACATCATCGCTGGGATGGACGATCTGAGCGACGCCGAGCGCCAAGAGGCCGATTCTCTCACGGCCAAGCTTGCCGATAATGCCCAGGCCGTGCACATGACACGCGAAGACTTGCTACAGTCGGTGCTGTTCTACAAGGCAACCGAAAAGGCGTTGGACAAGTACGAAGCCAACGCCTTTGTGATTCCTTGCTTTGAGGTCTGCGCGAGGCAGATCATGGAGCAGAAGAGGGTGGTGTTCTGCTTGACCCACTCGCTGCTCAAGGACCAGGGCATCCCGTCGGCTTGTGAGGCCGACGCCAATGTGCTGATGGCCATCGCTCTACTGATGTACCTGTCGCGCAAGACTGCCTATATGGGCAACTCGTATTTGGTGGATCGCGAGGAGAACATCCTCGGCATCCACCATGACGTGCCCGGTCTCAAGATGAAGGGGTTCGACGCACCAGATCTGCCGTACGAGATCAGGAACTTTACCGTGGGTGGATGGGGAGCGACCCTTCGCTACGATTTTGCGCGGGATCGTGGTGCTCCGGTGACCATGGCGCGTTTCGATCCGACGGGCAGCAAGGTGCTTGTGGCCAAAGGTGAGATCGCCGGTAGCGCTGGCTTTGACAAGGTTGGGTGCGCCCTGAGCGCTCACATCAAGGTGCAGGATATCGTGGATCTCTACCGCAAGGAGATGGGTTTCGGACATCACCTCGCCATGGTCTATGGCGACTATGTGGATCAGGTCCGTGACCTTGGCGAGATGATGGGTTTCGAGGTCGTTGAGGCATAGCATCGCGGAGGGAGACTGGAATGGAGACCAGGGTTCAGGTTGTATTCCCGGCAAATCAGCCGGACGAGCCGTCGTGGCCTTACATCAACTATGACGTCGAGAAGCGATCCAAGGAGGTGATTGGGCTGCTGCAGGAGCAGCTTCCGGAGATAGCCTTCACACCGGTCGTGTGTCGCACCAAAGAGGAGGCGGAGGCGGCTCTGCAGGGCGGGACATACGACGGCTATCTGGTGTATATGACTGCGCTGTGGACGGGTGTCGAAGAGTACTATCTGCGCCACGCTCGACCGCTGATCGTGGCGGATGAGCTGTACTCTGGATCGGGTGGATTCCTTCGCATGCACTCGATGGTCCAGAGCGAAAAGCTGCCGGTCGTGTCTGTCGGCTCGTCGGATCCCCAGGATATGATCGATGCTGTGCGCCTGTTCCAGGTGCAAAAGAGGATGCGAGAGACGCGTGTTCTCGTCGTCGCTGACCGGGAGACGTGGGCCGCTGACCAGCGCATGATCGATGGCATCCACGACATGTTTGGCACCGATGTGGTGCGCATCAAGTCGGACGAGCTGCACGGGTACTATCACGCCGTCGATGCTGACGAGGCCGAGGCGTGGCAGAATCGATGGATCCGAGAGGCCGTCAAGGTTGTCGAGCCAGACGAGGCTGAGATTGGACGGTCAGCGCGTATGTATCTGGCTCTCAAGGCGGCCATGGAGGCCAAGGGAGCCGATGCGGTCACGGTGGACTGTCTGGGCCTCTACTATGCCGGCAACTTGCTGGCCTATCCGTGCATGGGCTTTTTCCAGCTCAACAACGAGGGGTCGACGGGCGTCTGCGAGGCTGATCTCGACTCGACGCTTACGCAGCTTCTCATCCGCTTTGCAACGGGCAGGCCTGGCTATGTGTCCGATCCGGTGATCGATACGGCGACTGATCAGATCATCTATGCCCACTGTGTGGCAACGAACCGGGTCTTTGGCCCCGAGGGCTTGGGCAACCCGTACATTATCCGCTCACACGCCGAGGATGGCAAGGGGGCCTCGGTGCAGTCGTTGCTGCCCCTGGGCCATGACGTCACGACCGTCAAGGTGAGCGTCAGAAACAAGGCCTTTGCCGTTCATAGTGGCAGGGCGGTGGCCAATGTCGACGATGACAAGGCCTGTCGCACCAAGCTAGCGGCCGAGGTGGACGCGCGCAAGATCCTTGACAACTATCACTCGGAGCTCTTTGGGTGGCATCGGGTGACGTTCTACGGCGACTATCGCGAGCTGTTCGTGGAGTTGGCCACGCTTTACGGTCTGGGCATCCTGGTGGAAGACCGTTAGGCAAGGATGGCTCGGATCGTCGAGGGATTTGTGGATGGCGGGCACTCGGCAGCATGGGGCGCCCTGGCCGACGGGTCCGGCACCCCGATGCCTTGTCGGGCTCGTCAGTGCCGGTCGTCGCCGAGCCAGGCGCTAGGCATATCTGATCTCAGGGCTTGGAATGGTCGCTCTTGGAGGAGGTAGCGATAATGGATACGGCCAGAATCTATGTGGCGTTCACGTCGGAGGGATTGGGGGGGAGCGCGCAGACGTTCAGTCTGCACCATCCTGACAATAGAGTGTTGAACAATGAGGAGGTGCTCGACGAGCTGCGTCAGCGCTGCGAGGGCGTTGAGTTCGTCGGCACGACCGAGGTTGCAGATGCGACCTATGTGCTGGGCAATGTCAAGGGGCAGCGCTCCGGACTTGACGGGGTCCTCTACTTTGGCGCGCCGCCGGAGGACTTGCTGGCTTTGGGACTGCCAGTAGTGGCGGTACATCCGCTCTGGGGCCAATGGCAGGAGCCATTCTACGCGTATGAGGGCAAAGTGCTGACGGCCACGCTGCCCGTCATTCCCGATGCGTCTGGGGACAGGTTCGAGGCGCGGCTTGACGTGGTGGCGCGCAAGATCATGCAGATCCGTACGGCGGTGCGCATGCAGGGACTGCGGATCCTCTGCATCACGGACAAGCCGGTACTGGGCGAGTACGAGCCCGGTGTTCGTCAATACGCGGCTGAAGGTTGGGATGGCTATGAGCGCACCTACCTGAACCATCTTGCGGAGCTTGGCGCAGAGATGGTGGTCCGTCCTCAGGACGAGATGGTGGCCAAGCAGAAGGCGGCCTCTGACGCAGAGGCTGCGGCGATCGCGCAAAAGTGGATCGCCGAATCCGAGGGCATGCGGGGCACGAACGAGACGCAGGTACGGGAATCCGCCAAGCTCTACCTGGCCATGAAGCAGATGATGGCCGAGTATGATTGCGATGCCGTCACGACCGAAGGCTATGGCTTTTTCATGTACTACCCAGGTGGCCCCATCCCCTCCCAGGGGCTGCCATCGTCGCAGTTCTACACCGATGGCATCGTGGCGACATCCGAGACGTTGATCGATTCTCTGGTGACACAGCAGTTCGGGCTCTGGCTGACGGGCAGCACTGGCTTTAACGGCGACTATATCGTCGACGTTGAGAACAGCAAGGTCTACATTGGCCATTGCGAATGCCCCTTGAATCCCTATGGGGACGAGCGGAAGGCGCCCTATGTAGTCAGGAACCTACCGCAGTGGCCGGTCGATCAACAGGAAATCGGCGGTGCATGTGTGCAGGTCAATCTCCCTGATGACAAAGTTGTCACCGTCGCCAAGATGAGCGTCCATGACCGCAAACTCTCGCTGTTCACTGGACGCACAGTCTCCGGAAGCGAGCTCTTCCCAGGATGGGAAGATATCCTGTGTCGCACCAAGCTGGCCATCCACGTGGATGCTGGCAAGCTCTTTGACCGCCTCGACTGGAAGACGTTTGGCTGGCACCGGGTCGCGTTCTTCGGCGATCACAGGGAGGCCTTCCGCGAGCTGGCCACAGTGCTTGGGTACGAAACGGTCGAGGAGGACCGTTGAGGGACCGCTACTGTAAGTCAGCCTGACACGGCGCGTCAACCATGCCTGCCAAGCTACGCGCCCTTGTGATCCATAGTTGCCGATCTGTGGGCAGAGCGCTATGCTTGTCGATCGTGCTGACGTGCGTTGTTGGCTGCGCTGTTGCCAGCCAGATCATGCATCTATCAGCAAATCATCGCACTCATCGAATGGAGGCATCTGTGACTCGGGGAGATCTCATTGCTATTGGCGTTGACGGCGATGGCCGCATTTGGAAAGGCCACTTTGGCATGGCGGCCGAGTATCGCCTGTTCGACCGAGCAGGTGAGCTGATGGAAAAGCGTGCCAATCCGCACGGGGTAGGCGCCGGGAAGCGCAAGGACCATAGTGACCCTACACTCATCATGGATTTGTTGCCCGAGTGCACTACCTACATCGCCCGGCGCATGGGAAAGCAGAGTCAGCAGAGGCTCATCGAGCTGGGCGTAGAGACGATCACAACCGACGAACCGGATCCTCTGCTCGCCCTAGCCGCCTATCTCGACGCATCCTGAGTCTGCAGACGCTGGCACGCGCTGCCAAGCGGAGGCGTGGGCCTGACCAAAAGCGCGTGATGGGGCACCGAATAGCGCGAAGAGACGCGCCCCCAAGGGGCGCGTCTCTGTTTCTGCCTGGGGCCGGTGCTTGGCCATCCCTCGGATTCACGGTTACGGCTTGTAGTGCTCCAAGGATCCATCGGCTACGGGGGCAACCTGGTCGAGAAGGGCGCTCGCTTGTGCGGCGGGCATGGGTTCCCATGCCCGGACAAGCTCAAGGTTACGATACAGCACGTCGACCGAGTCGATGCCCAAGACCAGGGTGTCGATGGCCTGGGAGAGCGTCCAAGCGATGGCCTGGTCTGGCGGGACGTCGGTCTTGAAGAGGTCCCCACCGCCAAGGCTCTTCATGGCGATGGCGCCGATCTCCCGACGCCGGAGCACAGGGAGTACCTGTTGCGAGAAGCTGTCATAGTGATAGTCCAGCAGGTTGACGGGCATCTGCACCGTATCCCAAGAAAAGCGTTCGAGCATGCGCAGATGCAAGGAGGGCGAGGTGTGTCCCGTGAAGCCGATGTAGCGGATCTTGCCACGCTCGCGCGCCTCTAGGGCTGCCTCCAAAGCGCCTTTGCTCATGATGTCGTGGATCTGCTGCTCGTTGCTAATGGCGTGAAGCTGCAAGATGTCTATAGCTTCGGTACCCAACCGGCGCAGGCTCTCCTCAAGCTGTCCCTCAAAGGTCCGCCGATCCCGTCCGTGGTTCTTAGTCATGAGCAGCACGCGATCACGGTAGCCGTTTTGCAGTGCCTTGCCCATGACGCGCTCACTCTGGCCGTCGTTGTAGCACCAAGCGTTATCCAGAAAGTTGACGCCCTCATCGATGGCCGTGCGGATGATGCGGATGCCTTCCGTCTCTGTGAGCCCCTTGGCGATATGGTACCCGCCGATCCCAACGATGGTCACCAACTCACCAGTCGCCCCAAGCGAGCGCATCGGGATGCCGTTGCTCTGCCTGATCTGCTCCATCTTGGCCCCCTCTCTTGCCGAGTAGAGCATGCTTTGACTTCAGTCTATCGGCCGGCGCGCGTGCCGTCAATGCCCAGAGCTCCGGCGCCGGTTGTGACGGCTACTCGCTGTGGTATAATGTCGGGAGGAGGTTAGGCCATGGGCGAGAAGAAACGGTTGATGCTGATCGACGGGCATGCGTTGGCGTACCGTGCGTATCATGCCATCCAGCCGCTGACGAGCCCCTCTGGCGAGCCTACCAACGCCGTCTATGGCTTTGCCAACACCCTGTACAAGGCGATCGAGGACCTGGAGCCCGACTATGTCGTGGCGACGTTCGATGTGGGCGAGACCTTCCGCCACCAGGAGTTTGCCGAGTACAAGGCGAATCGTGCTGAGACGCCGGAGGATCTCCGAGCCCAGTTCGACCGCATCAATGAGCTGGTTGCGTCGCTCGGCATTCCTGTGGTGACCGTGATCGGGCACCGGGGCCTCGGGCTCGACC
>CAYOBT010000079.1:0-8804 GCA_964402205.1 uncultured Anaerolineales bacterium | reverse complement strand
AACTCGTCGGCTAGTTGCGTATCGGCCTTTTCGGGAGCCTCTGTCAGCACCAAGCCGACGACGCCCGCGCGCACCAAGCCGCGGGCCAAGTACGCGAACGTGATGCGCGGGTCGATGCGCCGTGCCACCGCGAGATCGGCAAAGGCCAGGTAGCCCGGCTCGATGGTCCCAAAGAGCGGAACCGTAGAGCCCAGGGATGCTACCCACGTGACGCCCCGATCGAGCCCGGCTTGGCCCGCTACCAGCCTCGTGCCCGTGGGCAGCGCGAGCTGCCAGAGCTCGGCCAGCGTGACCGGTGCCGAACGCGGAGGCATCAGGATGCTCCGGTCTCGGGTACCTTGGTCTGCTGGTGCCAGTGCTCCTGGAGGCTCTGCACCGTCATGTCGCCTCGTTTCAAAGCCGCGATGGCGCGCGTGGCAGCCCGCGCCGCGGATAGGGTCGTGACCATGGGCACGCTGTGCGCCACCGCTGCGGCTCGCAGGGCGTGCTCGTCTCCGTAGGAGATGCCCGTCAGTGGCGTCTCGATGACCAGGTCGATGTCGCCGTTGATGATGTGGTCCACGCAGTGAGGACGTCCCTCATGGACCTTGAACACAGGGCGCACCTCGAGGCCCGCCCCCCGCAACGCCGTGGCGGTACCGTGCGTGGCGATAAGCGAAAAGCCCAGGTCGCGTAGCTCGCGGGCGATGGGAACCAGGTTCTGCTTGTCGCGGTCGTTGACACTGAGAAAGGCCGTGCCCTCCACGGGGAGGGCATTGCCAGCCGCGATCTGCGCCTTGGCGTAGGCCATGCCGAAATCGGTGTCCATGCCCATAACCTCACCGGTGCTGCGCATCTCGGGGCCGAGGGTGGGAGGCTCTTCTGGGAACTTGCCAAAGGGCAGCACGACTTCTTTGCAAAAGTGTCCCTCCAGCAGTGGTTCATCGGGGACGTCGAGCTCCTCCAGCGACTGGCCCGCGATAACCTGGCACGCGATGCTGGCCCAAGGCACGCCAGTCGCCTTGCTGACATAGGGCACCGTGCGTGACGCGCGAGGGTTGGCCTCGATGACGTACACCACGCCGTCCAGCATGGCGTACTGCACGTTCATGCAGCCGACGGTCTTGAGAGCATGGGCGAGACGTCGCGTATAGCCGCGAACCGTCTCGAGGATGTCGTCTTCGATCATCACCGTCGGGATCACGCAGGCACTGTCGCCAGAGTGGACCCCGGTCAGCTCGATCTGCTCCATGATGGCGGCCACGCGGACGTCCTCTCCGTCCGAGACGCAGTCGACGTCCATCTCAAAGGCATCTCTCAGGAAGCGGTCGACGAGGATGGGCGTATCCTCGGCCACCTTGACGGCAGAGCGGATATAGTGATCTAGCTCCTGTTCATTGTGGACAATGGCCATGGCGCGCCCGCCCAGAACATAGGAAGGGCGCACGATGACCGGGTAGCCGATTTCCGCGGCCACGGCAAAGGCCTCTTGCTCGGAGCGGGCGATGCCGCTCTCTGGCATGGGAAGACCGATCTCGCGCATCAGCTCACCAAACCGTTCGCGGTCCTCGGCGAGGTCGATGGCATCGGCGTCTGTGCCCAGCACCGGCACGCCGGCCTCGCTCAGTTGGCGCACCAATTTCAGCGGCGTCTGGCCGCCGAACTGGACGACAACGCCAACGGGCTGCTCCAGGTCGCAGATGTTTAGGATGTGCTCAACGGTGATGGGCTCAAAGTAGAGACGGTCGCTCACGTCATAGTCGGTGGACACGGTCTCGGGGTTGCAGTTGACCATGATGGTCTCGTAGCCAAGATCGTGGAACGCCATCGATGCATGCACGCAGCAATAGTCGAACTCGATGCCCTGGCCGATGCGGTTGGGCCCGCTGCCCAGGACCACGATCTTGTCACGGTCGGTGGGTTGTGCCTCGCAGATCGTCTCGTACGTACTATATAGGTAGGGCGTACGTGCCGGGAACTCGGCAGCGCAAGTGTCGACGCGTGAGTACACCGGTCGAATGCCCAGATCCAGTCGGTGCGCTCGGACCTCCAGCTCGGTGGCTGGCGCGGCCAGATGACGGGCGATGATGGCATCGGGCATGCCCGCTTGCTTGAGTGCGCGCATCAGGCGCGCATCAATCTGCGCGAGCGTGCGCGCGCGCAGCTCATCGCGGAGATTGCGCGCGCGCGCAATCTGGTGTAGGAACCACGGGTCGATGGTCGTGAGCCGCGCAATCTCTTCCAGCGAGAGGCCGGCGTCCAGCGCAGGCACGATGTAGAAGGGGCGCTCGGGACTGCCTTCGATGAGTCGGTGCCGGATCTCTTCCAGCGAGGCCTCGACGGCTTCGCGGTCAAAGAGGCTGTCGCGGGGATCCTCCCGCGCGTACAAGCCCTTCTGAAGCGCCTCGAGGAAGGTTCGCCCGATGGCCATCACCTCGCCCACGGACTTCATCTGCGTCCCAAGGGCATTGCTCGCTCGCGGGAACTTGTCCATGTTCCACCGTGGGATCTTGACCACGACATAGTCCAGGGTCGGCTCAAAGGATGCTGGCGTCTCGCGGGTGATGTCGTTGGGAAGCTCGTACAGTCGGTAGCCGACGGCCAGCTTGGCAGCGATCTTGGCAATGGGGAATCCGGTGGCCTTGCTAGCAAGGGCCGAGCTGCGCGACACGCGCGGGTTCATCTCGATGACCAGGGTTCGCCCGGTCTCGGGATGCACCGCGAACTGCACGTTGGAGCCGCCGGTCTCGACGCCCACACGCTCCATCACGATGCGGGCCTGATCGCGCAGGATCTGGTACTCTTTGTCGGTGAGGGTTTGTGAGGGGGCCACGGTGATGCTGTCGCCGGTGTGGACGCCCATGGGGTCCAGGTTCTCGATGGAGCAGATGACCACAAAGTTGTCATCTGCGTCGCGCATCACCTCAAGCTCGAACTCTTTCCAGCCAATAACCGATTCCTCGACGAGCACGCGGTGGATCGGGCTCTGCTCTAGGCCACGCTCCACCATCTGGTCAAAGTCGCGGCGGTTGTAGGCGATGCCGCTGCCGCTGCCACCTAGGGTGAACGAGGGGCGCACGATGGCGGGGAGTCCGATGTCGTCGAGGTACGATCGCGCCTCGTCCAAGCTACCAACGGCGTGCGAGCGGGGCACCTCTAGGCCGACTTCTTGCATGGCTACCTTGAACAGGTCGCGGTCCTCGGCCACGTCGATGGAATCGGCGCGCGCGCCGATGAGCTCGACGCCGTACTTGGCAAGAATGCCCATGCGTTCGAGATCGATGGCCAGGTTGAGGCCCGTCTGGCCTCCCATGGTGGGGAGAACGGCGTCGGGGCGCTCTTTGGCGATGACGCGCTCGAGCACCTCGGGCGTCAACGGTTCGATATAGGTGGCATCGGCCACCTCTGGGTCCGTCATGATAGAGGCGGGGTTCGAGTTCACCAGGATGGTGCGATACCCTTCCTCACGCAACGCCTTGCAGGCTTGCGTGCCGGAATAGTCAAACTCGCAAGCCTGGCCGATGACGATCGGGCCAGACCCGATGATCAGGATGGAATGCAGGTCAGTTCTCTTGGGCATGGGTCCCTTCCTGCTGGTCTGAGACAAGGCTGTGGCAGAACGCGGCAATCAGGTGGAGGCTATCGTGCGGCCCTGGCGATGCCTCGGGGTGGTGCTGTACACACGAGATCGGCAGGGACGTGTGCACCAGTCCCTCGATGGTGTCGTCGTAGCGGTTCCAGTGCGTGATACGGAACGGGAGTCCCTCCAGCGAGGATGGATCCACGGCATAGTTGTGATTCTGAGCAGTGATCTCGATGGGCGTACTGCCCACGCCGCCTGTGACGTCTTGGACGGGATGGTTGGCGCCATGATGGCCGAAGGGCAGCTTGTATGTCTGCGCGCCGGCCGCCAACGCGATGATCTGATGGCCCAGGCAGATGCCATACATCGGCACCTGGCCCATCAGGGCGCGGACGGTGGCGATGGTGTCGGTCGCCGTGGCAGGGTCGCCGGGCCCGTTGGAGACCAGGACGCCATCGGGTGCCAGGGCCATGACCTGCTCTGGAGTCGCCTCGGCGGGCACTCGCGTGACCCGAGCCCCCGCGGCCGCCAGGTGTCGCAGGATGTTGTGCTTGCAGCCGCAGTCGATGACGACCACATGCGGGCTGTCGGGACCGGCTTTTCCAGCAGGGATACCGGTCCACCCTTCGAGTGCGGGCTCTTCCCATGGGGTGGCCGAGGCCGGCATGACCTCGGGAAGCGGCCTCAGCTCGCTCATGTCGGGGGCCTCGCGCGCCATGGCAACCAAACGGTCCCCATCCAAGTTGGTTGTAGAGAGGGCCGCTCGCATGACGCCCCATTGGCGGATGGTGAGCGTTAGCCTACGTGTGTCCAGTCGGTCCAGCGCGGGCACGCCATTTTTCTCCAAATAGGCGGGCAACGACTGCTCGGAGCGCCAGTTACTGGGCACCTCGCAGATCTCGCGCGCGAGAACGGCGCGAACCCACGGCCTTGACGACTCGACGTCTTCCGAATTGACGCCCACGTTGCCGATGTGTGGGCAAGTGAAGACCACCATCTGCCCCCAGTAGGACGGATCGGTGATGATCTCCTGGTAGCCGGTCATGGATGTGTTAAAGACGATCTCGCCAACCCACTCGCCTGGTGCGCCCACGGACCTGCCCTCGTAGATACTCCCATCCTCGAGAGCAAGCATACCCGGGGTGTACTCTGCCATGGTTCTCTCCATCCCATGCTGCTACTACACTTGGCTCCCTAGTATGCGGTATCAGGCTCATCTGCGCAAGTCGCCGAGTCGGCTCGGTGGCCATCTCTCTGGGGCCGATACCGCCATACAGAAGTAACACCCAGGAGAAGCCCCCGTCACGGGAGTCTCCTAGGTGTCAGCACGGCCTAGCGGTCTGTCAGTACGCGTAGATCTGGCCGTAGGGGCGCTTGGTGCGAGGGATCAGCTTGGTATAGAGGTCGTTTGCGCTTACTTGGAGCTCAAAGAGCTGGTTGAATCGCGAGACGAGCCTCTCGATGAGGGCGTGGTCATCCAAAGTCAGGGGCGCCAGGCCTACCTCTCTGCCGAGAAAGGCCTCGTTGGGACGGCCGCGAAGGTAGATGGCGCCACCGTGCATCCCTGTACCGACATAGCGTGCCGGATGGATCGCCTCGGACGGCAACCAACGACCAAGCACGAGCAGCACGCCCCCGGCCATATACTCGCCCAGGAAATGCTGGGCCGTCCCGCCGATGACCACGGTGGGGCGCACGTTCTCGTAGGCCTTCATGTGGATGCCTACGCGATAGCCCACGTCGTCGCGCACAAACACCGAGCCGCCCCGCATGGAATGCCCCACAATGTCACCTGCCGACCCGTGGATGGCCAGCAAGCCGCTGTTCATGGTGTTGCCGCAGCCATCTTGGGCGTCGTTGTGCACATGGATCTCGGGGCCATCCATAAAGGCGCCCAAGTCGTTGCCAGGCACGCCGTGGATATCGATGCGCACCTGGCGTTGCAGGTTGGTGCCGATGTAGCGTTGGCCGTGCACACGCTCGAGATGAGCCGAGGTCGCCCCCTCGGCAAAGACTCGGTCGAGTTGAGCGTTGAGCGCGCGGTAGGCGAGACCGCGTGCATCCATCCGCACGACCTTCTCTCTTTTCGGCTGCACCTGTGCGGGAGAGGTCTCAGAGCTAGACATGGGCCGGCTCCCTGTGAGAGATACGCTCTGGCAGGCGGGGCTGCTCTCCCAAGCGACCAACGACGGGCTCGCCACCCTCGGGCATCCAGCACTGCGCGATGCCCGGCGCCACCAAGTGGATGGAGGCGAGCTCCGAGGAAACGTACAGGATGCTGCCCTGGATGCCCGCCACCAAGGGGCGTAGGCGGATGCGGTCACCGAGGCCCATCATCTCGCCTTGACGCGCCACGATAATGGTAAAAGGCCCGTTCATCAGCAGCGGACCATACGTTTGGCGGAGTGCCGTCAGCAGCGCACGTCGCTTCGGGGGCAGTTCGGCAAGCTCGTTCCATAGCGGGCTCGCAAAGACGGCGGCGGCCAGCTCCGCGGGCAGCTCATGGCGTCGCATCAGGAGATCCACGGCGTAGGTGAACACCTCAGTGTCCGTGCGCATGGTGCAGGCGTACCCGTGCATCTCGGCATAGCGCCGGTTGATGCCATAGGATGATATCTCGCCGTTGTGGACGACGGACCAATCCAGCAGTCCAAAGGGGTGGGCGCCTCCCCACCAGCCCGGCGTATTGGTCGGGAACCGGTTGTGTGCCGACCACAGATAGCCCTCGTACTCTTCGATGCGGTAGAACTCGGCGATCTGGTCAGGATGACCGACCCCCTTGAAGATGCCCATGTTCTTGCCGCTGGACACCACAAAGGCTCCGTCAAGCGTCGTGTTGATGCGCATCACGTGATGCACCACATAGTCGGCCTCGGTGCGGCCGGCCATCTGCGCCGTGAGAGGCACGGCAAAGTAGCGCCAGAGCAGCGGCGGATCCAGGATGCCCAACGTCTCGCGCGTGGGGATGGGCTCATCGTGCACGACGGCGAAATGTCGTCGTAGGTATTCGTCTAGCTCCTGGCGGGCCTGGCGATGGCGACACATGACATGGAGGCAATACCGCTCTGCGTGCTCGGGATAGATCCCATAGGCCGCATAGCCCGAGCCCAAGCCGTTTCCGCGCTCGCGCATGCTGCAGAGCGCCTCGACGGCGATGGCGCCGCCGTGTGCCTCTCCCGCTGTATCGACAAAGCCGAACAGGCCGCAGGCATCGTGCACGCGACCGTCGCCGTAGCGGTTCTCCGTTTCCACCCAAGCCATGGTCGCCTCCTAGACCTCGATGCTCTCGCCGCGCACCACGTGCTTGCGATAGTCCTCCGGCACCGATAGCAGGCTCAGCCGGTCGCTGAGGAGGCTGTCCCGATGGGCCGAAATGTCCACCCGATGTCGGATAAGGCCCGTATAGATCCCGGCCCGGCTGATGTTGCCAACCAGGATCACGCCCACCAGCCGATTGCCCTCGAGCACCAACCGACGATACTGGGGCTGGCCGCGGGAGCCATCCGCTGCTGTGCCTCTTGTCAGCACGTCATAGCCGTCCCCCTCGGCGTTGCCGCTGCCGATGGCGACGCACGGCACCCCCGCCACCTCGATGGCGTTCATGGGGATGCCGCCATGGTCCTCTCTGGGCTGACCCAGCATCTGCGCGCCGGCGATGGCGCCCTGTCGGTAGGCATTCGGCCAGATGGCGACGGTGCGGTTGAGGTCTACCACCAGATCGTAGGCCTCCGCCACGTCGCCTGCCGCATAGATATCGGGATCCGACGTCCTCATGCCGCGATCGACCACCAAGCCCCGATTGACCTCCAGGCCGGCGTCTCTCGCAAGCGTGACGTTGGGCCGCACGCCGATACCGAACACCAGGAGGTCACAGTCCAGACGTTGCCCATCCTGCAGGACGACGCCGGCAATGTGGCCGTTGTCCGGGATGATCTCGGCGACAGTGTTCTCGGTGAGCACACGCACGCCAGCCCTTCCGAAGAGGCGCGTCATCATGGCGGCGCTCTCATCGTCTAGGGCGCGAATCAGGATACGTGGCGCCAGCTCGACCATGGTGACGCGGATGCCGCGCTTGGTGAGGGCATCGGTGGCCTTGATGCCGATCATGCCGCCGCCTACCACCACGGCATGGCGCGCCCTCCCTTGCTCGAGAAGGCTCTCGATGGCCTGGGCGTCCTCCAGTGAGGCAAAGGTCGTGACGCCCTCAAGATCGAGGCCGGGCATGGGCGGCACGATGGGTGATCCGCCGACCGCTAACAGAAGCTTGTCGTAGGAGACGACTCGCCCTGCGTTGGTAGTGACGGTGTGTCCCTCCGGATCGATGGCCGTGACAGGCTCGTGGAAAACGGTGTCGACGCCATGATCCTCGTAGAAGGATGGTCCTCTGTAGGCCAGTCGCTGGCGGTCGATGTCGCCCGCCACATAGTGAGAGATCAGTGGCCGAGAATAGATCGCGGGGCCCTCGGCGGTGATGACGTGGATCGGGACGTCTGCGTCGTACGCGCGGATGGCCTCGATGGCTCCCACAGCCGCGGCCGAATTGCCGACGATGGTGATGCTCACGGTGGCCTCCTCAAAGGACCTCTTCGTAGGTCAGTGCCTCGTTGGGGCAGTGCGCCACGCAGGCTGGATCTCCTGCATCCTGGCAGAGGTCGCACTTGCTCGCGACTTTGTGCTGCGTCAGACTCTGCTGCACGGCGCCGGCCGGGCAGACCATGATGCACATCCAGCAGCCGACACAGCGACTCTCGTCGCAGGTGACGGCGCCTGTATCTGGGTCTCGATGCATCGCGCCAGAGGGGCAAGCCTCCAGGCAACGAGGATCCTGGCACTGGCGGCACTGCATCGCGAACGAGAGTGGTCCGCTCTCCTCTACGATGACTCTGGATATGACGGTGTTGCGCTCGTTGCGATAGGCCTTGATGATGTCGCGCGACGACGAGTGCGCTACCAGACAATGCACCTCGCAGAGACGACAGCCGATGCAGTATTCCTCGTGGATGACGATGCGCTTCATGGTCGCGTCCCTCTCATGTGCCCGCGGCTCGAATGCCCAACGCGTCCAGCTCAACCTGGTTGAGGCCCACGCCGCGCAGGTGATCCCGGTTGCCGCGGAGGCTCTCGACGGCATTGATGCCCATGCCGCCCATCATCTCTTTGATCTCCAACGACCAGGCGCGTAGAAGATTCACCAGGCGTCGTTCGCCGATATTGGGATTGAGGCGCTTGGTCAGGTAGGGAT
>CAYOBT010000078.1:0-8845 GCA_964402205.1 uncultured Anaerolineales bacterium | reverse complement strand
CGACCATGGCCGATGTGATCTTGTCGCTCGCCACGGCCAGCCGATGGCCCAACTCCACTGCTCTCGGGCAGTAGGGGCAGGTCGGCGTGATAAAGACCTGGATGTCCACGTCCTCGTCGACATCTTCAAGCAGCTCGAGCGTCGCGTCTGAGAGACCAGAATCTCCGCGGGATACCATGACAATGGCCTCGATCAGAGACGTGAACTCATAGCCCGAGGGAATGCCATAGAAGCGCACCCCATAGTCCTTGGCGCCCAACACCACCGTCCCCGGAATCTTGTCGATGCCGTACTGCTCCGCCACCTCTGTTTCTTCGACATAGTTGTGCACTTCCAGGGTGATCTTGTCAGACAGATCTGCCACCTCTTCCAGAATCTGCTTGGTCTCGCGGCAGAACTGGCAGGCGATGGTCTGGGTAAAGTACACCAACGTGACGGCCTCTTGGAGGTTCTTGGCGAAATGCTCACGCACCATCTTGGCATCTTTGTCGCTCAGCAAAGCCATGGGTATTCTCCTCTACTATGATTCGATGGCTGCCTTCAAACTGTTGATCTCTCGCAAACGGGCAGGGTCGAACTTTTCGCGGCGATCGTAGGTATAGACACCGTTGACCTCCTGCTCGACATCGGTAAGCTGTGTGTAGCAGAACGCACAGATGGCCGGGTTCTGCAGCAGGGTCAGTGTAAGGGCCCGATACCTCGTCAGATACGCATCCACGCTCTCTGGTCGTCCCTCGATGCCACCGTATCCCCACGCGTCCTCGTCATCTTGCCCCGGGTTCCACCAGATGCCGCCGTACTCACTGACAAAGTACGGCTGCCCAGTGTACGGCGCCGAGCTTTCTGGTACCCGCACGTAGGCATCGCCTCCGCTGGCCATCTGCGCATAGTGGCTGGCAAAAGCCTCTTCGTTCTGCTCATAGTCATGCACATCAAAAACGTCAGTCTCGACGTGGACATAGCCGCTTGTGTCGATGACAGGGCGCGACGGATCCGCAGCCTTGCTCACGCGATAGAGGGTGCGGATGAGCTCGGGGTCGTCATTGGGATGGGTCTCGTTATTTGGGCACCACCCGACCACTGACGGGTGGCTAACATCGCGTCGCATCACCTCCAGCCATTGCTGCACAAAACCATCCAACACATTCGCATCGCTCAGGTCGAGGCCCCAGCTCGGGAACTCGTCCCACACCAGATAGCCCAAGCGATCGGCCCAGTAAAGAGACCGCGGCTCGAATACCTTCTGGTGAAAGCGGGCGCCATTAAAGCCGGCTGCCATGGATAGCTCAATATCTTGGCGTAGCGCATCGTCCGATGGCGCCGTATAGATGCCATCTGGGTAGAAGCCTTGATCAAGCACCAGACGCTGAAAGACCGGCTCGCCATTCAGCAGGATGGCACGCTTGCCAAGCGTCACGTCGCGCATTCCCGTGTAGCTAGCGACGACATCGCGGCCGCCGGCATCGTCTGCCAGCACCACCTCAAGGTCATACAGGACAGGATGGCCAGGACCCCACGCCTGAGGATCGGGAACCTCCAAGACCAGACCAGCGCGCGATCCTGCATACGCTACGCTGCCCTCGGCCACGAGCTCGCCCTCCAGCAGCGCCCTCACCGATATCGTCCCCCGACCGGCATCGCCACCCAGATCGGCGTCGACGCGAAGGGTACCACCGGCCAGATCGGGCATGACGCGAAGATCCGCCACATAGGTGCGTGGCACAAGCTCAAGCCAGACGGTCTGCCAGATGCCCGTCGTCCTGGTATAGAGGCAACCATAGGACGCAAAGCGTGCGCTCTGCTTGCCGGTCGCCTGGAGAGGGCTTCGCGTGTCGTCCTCAGCGAGAATGGTGATGACATTGTCGCCCCGTCGAAGAGCATGCGTCACCTCGAAAGAGATGGGCGTGTACCCGCCTCGATGCTGCCCGACCATCTGACCGTTCACCCAGATCCTGGTATCATGGTCGCAGGCTCCGATGTGGAGGAGCACACGTCCGTCTTGCCAATCATCCGGCAACCGTATCTCACGGCGGTACCAGACAGCCAGCATGAAATCCGTGTGGCCGATCCCTGACAGGTCACTCTCGGGGCAGAATGGCACCTGGATCTCGTCAGGCAACGCATCGATATCGGCGAGACCGCGCGCGATGCCACTGCGACCAGGGTCGCGCGCGAACTCCCAGATGCCGTTCAGGTTCAGCCACGGCCTACCGGTGAGCCTCGGCCGAGGGTTCTCGGGGCGGGGGGTCTCCATCATCACCTCCGCGTGCAAAGCGTTCGCAAACACCAAGGCATTATACACAGTTCGCGGCAGAGGGGTAGTTCTGCTTTGAGGCGTCCCCCAAGGCATGCAAGAGGGAGCGCACCATGATACCGATCGGCGACCACAATTGGCGACGTAGCGTGCCCACGGCCACGATTCTACTCGTACTGGCCAACATAGCGGTATTCGCGTACCAGTCGCTCCTGCCGCCACAGACCCGCGAGCAGTTCCTGCGGCAAGCCGCCATGATCCCCCAGGATCTCGTCGGCAGCCCGAGCGTAGCCGTTGCCGGCACCCTGTTGACGTCGATGTTCCTGCACGATGGCTTCTTGCACATAGCCGGCAATATGCTCTATCTGGGCATCTTTGGCGATAACGTAGAAGAGAGCATGGGGACGCTGGGCTTCTTGGCGTTCTATGTCGCGGGAGGGATAGGCGCCGGGCTGGCGCACGTCATCACGCATCCCTTATCTTCCACGCCCACGGTGGGAGCTAGCGGCGCCATCGCAGCCGTTTTGGGAGCTTACCTGGCCCTCTTTCCGACGAACCGTGTGCGCACGCTACTTATCTTGGGGTGGTTTGTCCGGTTCGCCGAGCTGCCAGCGTTCCTTGTCCTGGGCATGTGGTTCGTGCTGCAGCTCGTCAACGGGGTCCTGTCCCTGGGCGTGGAAGCCAGCGGAGGCGTCGCCTGGTTCGCACACCTAGGAGGATTCGTCTTCGGCCTGGTGATAGGGGGCCTCCTGCGTCACCGGAGGCCCACCCGTCCCTTCCAACGAAACTGGTAGCCAAGCTCGAGCTTGGCCTAGTGCGAGCGTTCAGTCAGTGTCCATAGCCTTGCGCGCCTTGCGTGAGATGCCGTTCCAGAGCGTGGCTAGCCCCATGGCCTTGCGCATCGCCTTGAGCGTGTCCTCTGCTTCGTCACTGGCACGCAACGTGCCTTCGTAGATCACACGCTCGACCAAGCCCTTTTGAGACGCATACGAGGCACGCCGCTCGCGGATGGGATCGAGAAAGGTATTGAGGGCTCTGGCTAGCTTCTCCTTGACTTCTACATCGCCGACCCTACCCTCCCGATAGCGTGTCTTCAAGTCCTCTACCTCTTCCTTGTCGGGGTTAAAGGCATCATGATAGACAAAGACGGGGTTTCCCTCGACCTTCCCAGGAATGTCGGCGCGCACGCGATTGGGGTCAGTGTACATGGCGAACACCTTCTTGCGGACCGTCTTGGCGTCGTCCGACAAAAAGATGGCGTTGCCGAGGCTCTTGGACATCTTGGCCTGACCATCGGTGCCGATAAGCGAAGGCACTTCCCCGACCATCACATCGGGCACGGGAAAGACCTCGCCATACATGCTGTTGAAGCGACGAGCGATCTCTCGAGTGATCTCCACGTGAGCCTCATTGTCCTTGCCGACTGGCACCAGCTCGCCACGGACCATGAGAATATCCGCAGCCTGCAACACAGGGTAGCCTACCAGGCCAAAGGGCAGGGTCTCGTCGTTGAGATTCGCAGCGCGAGCCATGTCCTTGATGCTGGGTAGCCGCTGCACCCGAGGCAGGGTCACCAGCATCTCAAAGAAGAGGTTGATGTGATAGACAGCTGATACCGCAGACTGCAGGTAGATGGTGCTCTTGGTTGGGTCGATCCCCGCCCCAAGATAGTCGAGCACGACCTCGCGCACGTTATCTCGAAGCGCCTCCACGTGTTCCTTCTCGGGCTTGGTGGTAAGCGTATGGAGGTCGGCGATGATGAAGAAGCACTCGTACTCGTCCTGAAGCCGAACGCGATTGGCCAAGCTCCCCACATAATGACCCAAGTGCAGTTTGCCTGTCGGACGGTCGCCCGTAAGGATGCGCTTCCTACCCATGATTGCTTCTCCCCTTGGTTGCGCCATGCCACCATGGCGTAAGGTACCTATGCAACAACAAGCCTCTCGTCCCGATGGGGACGAGAGGCCAACCCGTGGTGCCACCCCAAAATTGGGCGTGCCGAAAAAAGCACGCCCCTCTCTACCCGAACCCGAAAGCGGCTCGGACGCCCTCTAACGGAGGCGTATCCGGCAGGGGCTACTCGGCGTTTGCCCCGGCGGCTCCCCGGCCCATTCGCCACACGCGCTCGCATCCCCTTTGCAGCTACCAGGGACTCTCTGCGCGACGGTAGTGTGGCTACTCTTCCGGATCCCAGCCTTTGCCTTGGCATCATACCATGGCAATCCTGGGCGGTCAATCGGCGACGGTCAGAGCAAAGCGCCCGCAACCTTTCGCACGCCCTCGGCCACCTGATCCGCCTCGGTCATCCCAAAAGACTGATCGATGAAGATCATCACAGACCGCCCCAGCAGATCCAGCGTCTGCGGGCATTGATCTACCTCATAGCCCTTGATGTCCCCCTCATAGAAAGGGCTATGCCAGGGAGCCCGACGAGGCTCCGCCAGACCGCTGACCATGAACGGCCAATAGGCATAGATATGGCGATCCGGGATCACCTTGTTGTAGACGGTGCCGCAGCCGATATTCTCCGCACTCAGGGCTTCGGCGAATCGCTTGGCCAGATCGGCCTCTTCCAGGAAAAACGTCAGCGTGATGCCGCAATCACCCTCGGGATCGGGAACGTCCTGGAGGGCAATGCCATCGGTATCCTGGATGCCCGCCAGCATCCGCGCCTTGACGGCGCGCAGATGCTCCAGCAACGGATCAAGCCGGTCATACTGCGCCACCGCGAGGGCAGCCGAGACCTCAGACAGGCGATAGTTCTCACCCGAGACAACAAAGTCGTAGCTCTTGCTGCCGACGCCTTCCCAGAAGCGGGCGGCGCAATCGTGCTGCATCCGGCCGCGGTCATAGATCTCCTCATCATCGGTGAGCATGATGCCCCCCTCACCCGACGTGATGATCTTGTACTGCTGCAGGCTAAAGCAAGCCACCTTGCCAAAGGACCCGAGGGGCTTGCCCTTGTAGGTGCCGCCGTTGGACTGAGCGACATCCTCCATCACCGGAACGCCATGGCGCGCCGCTATCGCCATGATCTCGTCCATGCGGGCCGGGATCCCTCGCATATGCACGGGAATGATAGCCTTGGTGTAGGGCGTGATCTTGCGCTCAAGATCCACCGGATCCATGTTCAGCGACGTGTCGACCTCGCAGAGGACTGGCACAGCTCCGGTAGCGATGACCGATGCCGCCGTGGCCACATAGGTATGCGCCGGGATGATCACCTCGTCGCCGGGCCCCAGATTGAGGCCATACATGCCACAGATGAGAGCCGACGTGCCCCCATTCACCGCCAAGGCATAGCCGCGCCCGATGCGCTGGCGGTAGGAATCCTCGAGGTCGGCAGCGTACGAATGGCCCTCAAGAAAGCGGAAGAGACGTTTGCTGTCCAGAACCTCCATGACGGCCTGTTTCTCAGCGTCGCCGATCTCAGCAGACCCATGGAACCCGCCCTGCAATCTAGTCTCGCGGACAGGCGTTCCCCCATCGATAGCCAGGCGCTCCCCCATGATGCTCCTCCCCAATGCCTACCGTATCCCTAGACGGGTAGCGATCGCCGCCACATAGTCGGGCGATGTGCCACAACATCCACTAACGACCTTGGCGCCGAGCTCCACATAGCCAGCAATGTGCTCGGCCAGCTGATCCGGCGTCACGTCCCACGTTGTCTCTTCCGCACCGCGCCCCGCCGAGGGAATCCCCGCGTTAGGTTGCGCGAACAAAGGCACGGTGGCCACCTGTCGCATGCCTTCCAGCGCCGCCTGAACCGCTTCCGGACCATCGCCGCAGTTGGACCCCACGACATCAGCGCCGGCGGCAACGCTTTGCTTGGCCGCCTGGTCTGCCCTTAGCCCCATCATGGTGCGACCCTTCACATTGAAGGAATAGCTGCAGATGATCGGCAAGCTGCAAACCGCCCTCGCAGCACGTACGGCAGCGCAAGCCTCTTCCGCATCGTGCTGGGTCTCGATCTTGATGATATCAGCGCCACCGGCAATCAATCCCTCGATCTGCTCTCCAAAGACCTCCTCCGCCTGCTCCGAGGTCAAAGGCCCGAGTGGATCCATAAGCCGTCCTGTTGGCCCGATAGAGCCGGCTACCCAAGCTCGGTCAGCGACCGCATCCTTGGCCAGGGCTGCCCCAAGTCGGTTGATCTCAAACAGATCGTCCTCCAGGCCTCCCTCACGCAGGCGAAAGCGATTCCCACCAAACGTGTTGGTCGTCACAAAGCGCGCGCCCGCAGCAAGGTACGCTCGGTGCATGTCGCGGATGGCATCCGGCTCTTCTAGATTCCACGCCTCGGGCAGCTTGCCCGCGGGAAGCCCCTTGGCCTGAAGCACAGTCCCAATCGCGCCATCGCCGAGGATGATGCCCTCGCCAGCTAGCGCCTCGCGAAACGTCTCGCTCATCGCGTCTCTCCTTACAACGAGCCCCTGGCGGGCAATACCAGCCAATCGGCAACAACGATTGCCCCTGAAGATCAACGCAGGGCTCTCCTAGAGGATCACACATAGGCTCCGCCTCCCGCCGCGAAGCCTATGTGATCGCGGATACACATGGGGAACTATAGGTTATTGCCCGCCTCGGTCAAGTAGCCCGCCGATCCTTGCGCGGCGATGGCGTTTCGCCTACAATGAATTTAAGTGAAACACTATACTTTTCGCAGTCAGCATAGACTCCCGATGAATCGAGAGGGAGGGACCGTGATGAAGAACCTGGTCACAGGCGCGACGGGTCTCGTGGGGTCCCATCTGGTGGAAGCGCTCCTTCTGCGCGGCGAGTCTGTTAGGGCCTATGCGCGCCCGACGAGCCACGCTGCCTCTCTGCGGAAACGCGGTGTGGAAGTGCATATAGGCCATCTGACGGACCAGGCCTCGGTGGTCGCGGCAGCAGCCGACGACGATCGCATCTTTCACTGCGCCGAGCTGGCGCGCGATTGGGGACCCCCCATCGCCTTTCAGCAAGCCAATGTCGACGGGGTACAAAGCCTCCTGGGCGCCGCTACGCGGGTAGGCGCCAGGTTCATCTTTCTGAGCACCACCCAGGTGTACGGTTTTCCTGGAACGCCTGCCGACGAAGGGGTAGCCCCATCGCCACGGGGCTTTGGCTACAGCGATTCCAAGATCGAGGCCGAGGCGTTGGTCCGGGCGCGGCATCGAGCCGTTCGCCTACCTACGGTCATCATCCGCCGCGGCACCGTCTACGGACCTGGCGCCACGCGCACCGTGCTCAGCCTTGTGGGCGCGCTGCATGAGCACTCACTCACCCTCTTTGATGGGGGAAAGCACATCGCTGGGCTCACCTATGTCGGCAATCTGGTGGATGCGATGGTGCTCGCAGGGGATAGCGAGGATGCTGCGGGGCGCATCTACAACGTCACCGACGGCAGCGACGTGACGTGGCGTCACTACATTCACGCCTTGGCCGACGGTCTGCAGCTGGCCCGTCCCTCCAAGAGCCAGCCCCGATGGTTGGCGTATCTGTTGGCGATGTTCTGGGAGAACTATTTCCGTATGACCGGCAGGAATGATCGCCCCCCGATGACCACGATGAACGTGGAGGTAATGGGCACCGACCAGATCTACCCCATCGATCGAGCCAGAAGGGAGCTGGGCTACGCGCCGAGGGTTGCGATCGAGGAAGGCATCGATCGTACCATCGAATGGCTACGGCGCAAAGGGCATGCGGAGGATGCACTCTGGACCGACGCAGCCTAGTTCCAACGTGCTCGGCTTCCTTCCGCCACCGAGACGTCGGGGGCTAGCCCTTTCCTCCGCGATCTGTGGGGCACGCTCGCCAAGGGAATAAGGACGGTGAGGGTGCTTCCTTCCCCACGCTCGCTCTCGACGTCGATGGCACCACCGAGATGTTCAACGATCATCCTCGAGATGACCAACCCGAGGCCAGTGCCATCGCCTCCCTTGGCCGCGCTTCGAGACGCGTATTTCACAAACAGCTTGCGCTGCTCCTCAGCCGTCATACCCACGCCTCGGTCCCACACGCTGATGCGGCACTGAGCGCCCACGCGCCGGCAGGTGACGCCAAGCTCTCCCTCAGGCTCCGTGAACTTGATCGCGTTGCTGAGCAGGTTGATGAGCACCTGCTGCAGCCCATCTGCACTGCTCCTGGCAAGCACCTCTTCCTCTGGTAGATCGACCTGCAGCTGTTGGGCCTTGTCCGCCGCCAGGGGCAAGCATACAGAGAGAGCATCTCGCACGACCTGGCGCACGTCCACCAGGTCTAGCGGCAGATCATAGTGACCGGCCTCCAACCGCGAGAGGTGTAGCAGATCGCGCACCAGCTTGCTCTGGCGTTCGATCTGCCCAGCGATCACCTCGAGGTATTCGACGCGCTTGCCGTCTGGGACATCGTCTTGCTCGAGCAAACTAGTCAGGGTGCGCATCGTAGTCAATGGCGTCCTGAGCTCGTGGGCCACATAGGCCACAAAGTCGCTCTGCCGCTGGCGCACCTCTCGTTCCGCCGTAACATCTCGCACCACGTATGCAACACCCTCAGTGCCCGCCTTGTGTCCCGTCAGAGGCACCTTGCGCACCGTGAGATACCGGTCACCCCATGCCTTTGCATCGCCTC
>CAYOBT010000077.1:3882-8915 GCA_964402205.1 uncultured Anaerolineales bacterium | reverse complement strand
TGGAACGGGAAGTGGTGGGCTGGTTGTGGCTCGATCTCAGGCGCCCCCGACGCCGGGCGCACATCGTGCATGTGCAGGTGGCAACCGATCACTGGGGACGCGGCATCGGTCGTCACATCGTGGAGGACGGCATTGGTCAGGCGCGGGACGCTGGCCGCAAAAGGGTGACGCTAAGCGTGACCAAGTCCAACGCTCGGGCGATGGCGCTGTACGCGCACCTGGGGTTTTCTGTGCTGGACGATCAGGGCGATCGCCAGACCATGGTGCTCGAGCTATGATGGGTCCTCGTCTTCCCAGGCGACCTCTACCGTGACGTCGCCGAAGGTGACTTGATCCCCTGGTCGGATCTTGCGACTGCGGCGCGTCTCGACGGCGCCATTGAGTAGTACATGGCCTGACTGGATAAAGTGCTTAGCCTCGCCCCCCGAACGAACGAGATTGGCTAGCTTCAGGAACTGATCGAGGCGGATGGTGTGTTCTTCTTCGGATGGATGCACGGTTCTCCCTTCAGGGCAAAGCGGGCGCCACTGAGAGGTAGCGCCCGCTTCTCCGCGAAATCTGCTGCAAGTCTACTTGCCAGGGCAGGCCGCCGCTACGGTCGGATCGATGCCCTTGTCAGCGTAGGCCTTGTCAAAGTGCGCGGCAAAGTCGCTGGCCAGTTTGCGGGCGCGCTCGTCGTAAGCGTCCTTGTCTTCCCATGTGTTTCTGGGCCAGAGGACGTCCGACGGGCAGTTGGGGCATTGCTTGGGGACCATCACATGGAAGATGGGGTCTTCTTGGTGGTCGACGTCCTCAAGAGCGCCAGATAGTGCTGCCTGCACGATCTCACGGGTCAGGCTAATGTCCATGCGGGAGCCGACACCGAACGGTCCGCCGCTCCAACCCGTGTTGACCAGATAGACGTTGGCCCCGTATTTGTCCATAAAGTCGCCGAGCATGCCGGCATAGACATCTGGGTTGCGCGGCATGAAAGGCTCGGCGAAAAAGCGCGAGAATGTGGAGACAGGATCGGTGATGCCCGTCTCGGTGCCGGCCAGCTTGCTGGTGTAGCCCATGAGGAACCACAGCATGGCTTCTTCACGGGTCAACTTGGCGACCGGCGGCAGAACGCCGTTGGCGTCCGCGGTAAGGAATAGGATCGTCTTCGGGTGGCCGCTCACCGACGATGGCTTGATGTTGCTCAGGAACCGCAGCGGATAGGAGGCGCGCGAGTTCTCGGTGATACGCCCATCGTCGAGATCGAATGTACCATTCGGGTACATCATGGCGTCCTCAACGATGGCGCCATGCACACGGTAATCCGCCTCATGAAAGACTGCGTGGTAGATCTCCGGCTCTTTGTCCTCACGCAGGTTGATGAGCTTGGCATAGCAGCCATTCTCGAAATTCGCGATGCCGTTGGACGACCAGCCGTGCTCGTCGTCGCCAAGGAGCGCGCGGCGAGGATCGGCCGAAAGGGTCGTCTTGCCCGTGCCAGAGAGGCCGAGTAGGAGGGCGCAATCCCCATCCGGCCCCTCGTTGGCGGAGCAGTGTAGGGGCAGGATGCCCTCTGCAGGCAGCATGTAGTTCATCACCGTGAAGATGAGTTTCTTGACGCTTCCGCCATAGGCAGAGCCGTACACGATCCCCAGACGCCGATCAAAGTCCATGGCTACGGCCATGTCAGAGGTCCTGCCACCCGGAAGCTTGCGCAGTCGCCCCTGGTAACGGGAAGCATCGAGCTTGTCAAACGGGAGCGCTAGCAGCGTGAATCCGCGGTCGGCAAAGCAGCTCGAGGCAATGTCATGCGGGATGGGCCGAAACATGTTGTTCGTGAACAGGGCCGTGAGCGCCTGATCGGTGATGGTAGTTACGGGCAGCGCATAGTTAGGATCGGCACCTACCACGCGGTTCGTGATGTAGAGTCGCTCCTTGTCCCAGAGGGCATCGAGGGTGTCCTCAAAGATCATATCAAAGGTCTCGGGATCGAGAGCGATGTTGTTGGGCGAGTCCCAATCGATCGTGTCAGCGGAGGCCTCGTGCCTGACAATGTAGGTATCCTTGGGACTACGCCCTGTCGATTCGGGTGGCACCCACGTTGCCAGGGCTCCATTGGCTGACACCAGAGCTTCTTTGCGGTCGACCGAGTCCTGAATCAGGGTCCGGCGGCCGAGATCCGTAAGCACCACAGCGTGCTTGGAAAGCATGGTATCGATTCGTTCTCGTTGGATCGCTGCCGGTATCGGATCGTACGCCATCTTGCCGCTCCTTCCAGTGAAGTTGATAATGTGCCGCATGCGCGGTGGCCAATCTGTGTCTCGGCTGCCATCAGCCCAAGCGCAACGTCGCACTTACGATCAGACGGGACATACCGCCGGGTGCTTGCGGGATGCGAGCTACCCAATGCGGCAGGGGGAAACGCCATTCTCCCCCATTATAGCATCTTGGCTATGATAGTACGGCATGGGATGCTGTCAAAAGGGAGAGGTCGGACCTGGCGATTGCCGGGACGGGCTCATTTGGGTAGAATCGCCTGGCTGTGGTTACATACACGCAGGCCGGTGGCCTGGGAGGTGGGGGATGCCCAAAGAAAGCATGACGCCGAGGGAACGCTGGGAGGCTGTGCTCGCTCGTGAGACGCCAGATCGTGTCCCCATGGACTACTGGGCCACGGAGGAGTTTGACGCCAAGCTGTGCAAGCACCTAGGAGTTGGTTCGGTAGCTGAGGCGCTCGACAGGCTCCACGTGGACCGCCCTCTCGGCGTCGGCGGCAGATACGTAGGCCCGCCGATCCCCGACGATCAGGACGTCTTTGGCATCGGCTATCGGTACATCGACTATGGTGGGGGTGCCTATCGTGAGGCCGCTACCCATCCTCTGGCAGCGTACAACTCGGTGGAGGAGATCGAGGCTAACTATCGCTGGCCCGATCCCGATTGGTGGACGTACGATCATCTTCCCGTGGCGATCCGGGGTCAGGAGCACCGACCCATTCGCGGAGGCGGATCGGAGCCGTTTCTGACGTATGTCGATCTGCGGGGTGGCGAAAAGGCGTACATGGATCTCATCCTCAACCCCGAGATCGTGCACTATTGCCTGGACAAGCTGTTTGATCTCGCTTACGAGAATACGCGTCGCATTTATGAGGCGATTCCTGGTAGGGTGCTGTTCAGCTATGTGGCCGAGGACATGGGGAGCCAGGAAAGCCTCCTCTTCTCGCCCAAGCAGATCCGTACGTTCCTCCTACCGCGCATGAAGCGGATGATGGACTTGGTCCACAAAGCCGGTGCCTATGTGTTCCATCACAGCGACGGGGCGATTCGGCCCATGATCCCAGAGATGATCGATCTCGGCATCGATATCCTGAACCCGATCCAATGGCGATGCAAGGGCATGGACCGCGAGGGCCTGAAGCGCGACTTTGGGGATGAGCTGGTATTCCACGGTGCCATGGACAATCAGGAAACGCTCGTCCGCGGTAGTGTGGCGGATGTGGTGCAAGAGGCGCGAGACAATCTGCGCATTCTGGGTGAAGGCGGCGGGTACATCCTAGCGCCATGCCACAACATCCAGGTGGTCAGCCCGGTGGAGAATATCATCGCCATGTACGAGACCGGCTATGAGGAAGGCTGGAGCTAGCAACACGCCGCGACATAGGGAGGAGACGCATGTACATAGGACGCTTTGTGCTCGTAGGGCAAACGCGCGCGGGACGGTGGTATGTGGGGTATCGCGTCTCTTCGCGTTCTTTTCCGAACCGGCGTGTCCTTATGGGAGACGGTAGGGCAACCGTGATGCCAACGGAGGACGCTCCCCCTTCGGACAATCCCTACATCGCGTACAATTGCTTCCGCAGCGATGGGCAGGTGGGCATCGTCGCCAATGGCAGCCACGTGGACCCCATGATCGACAAGGTGAGCCTCGGCTATCCCTTGCGCGATGCCATAGGGCTTTGCTCGCTAGCGCTCGACTTTGAGCATGACAGCTACAACACGCCGCGGGTGACGGCAGCCTTCGATGCCTCTCGCGGAGAGGCCTACCTGGGGATTGTGGCCGACAACCAACTCCTGATCCGCCAGGTGAACCCGTCTCCTGGAGAGGCGTTGCTCGTCGCCACGTACGAGCTGACACAGCCTACGCTGATCTACCTGAGCGGGGGATCGGCGCAGGAGCTGGCAGACGGCCTGTTTGCCGCCGCGTACGAGCATCCCGTAGGCGCCATGGTCGCCATGCCGACCCACGCCGGCTGGGATCTGGCGACCCATAACGCCCGATAGGACCATGCTCGGCTAGGTTCGGGGCACGACGGGCAACAGGACGCATGATCTGCGTTCGGCATCGTGGTAGACAGTCTGCTTGGCTGTCACCATCTCGGCGCTGATGGCGCTATCCTGGCCGGTGTTGAGGTTGCGGTCGAAGCGCGGGAAATTGCTGCTGCTGATCTCCATGCGGATCGCGTGACCTGGCAGGAACAGATTGCTGGTGGGACCCAGGGCGATCTCGTAGCGGATGACATCGCCTGGGTTGACGAGGCCGGGTTGCATCGGATCACGGAAACGGGCACGCACGATGCCATCGCATAGGTTGCGCGCATAGCCGCAGGGCCCGACGTCGACCAGCTTGGCGGTCCAGTCCGTGTCTACGGCCGATGTTGATGCCCAGAGGATCACGCGTACCGGGCCAGTGACCTCTAGCGCTTCCTGCAGAGGCTCTGACGTGTACACGAGCACGTCTTGGCGCTCTTCGACCTTCCGCTGATCGTAGGCACCTGGGGGGAGCGCGGGTGCCCAGCAGCAGAGCCCGCCCCCGTGGGTCGGCACCGGGTCTCCTGGATCGTAGGTGAAGCGGTCGGGCGGGGCGGCGTCGGCCGCCTTGCTCGCCAGTCGTCCATCGCCATGGAGGCTGTTCGCGTTCCCTTCACTGGCGAGGTAGTAGGGCGTCTCGACGGCGCGAGCCAAGGGCCAGCTCTCCTCGTGACGCCACCGATTCTCCCCCATGACAAACAGACGCACCGGCGGCTCCTTGAGCCAATCAAAGCTCTCGCCCTTGAGCCA